>CAZXZF010000452.1:0-2084 GCA_964645095.1 uncultured Desulfocurvus sp.
CGCAGGCTCTCGCCCAGCAGGTTGTAGCCGAGCACGGTGAACAGGATCGCCAGGCCGGGAAACACGGAGAGCCAGGGCGCGATCTCCAGCACCTCCTTGCCGTCCAGCAGCATGTTGCCCCAGGAGGCGTCCGGCGGCTGCACGCCCAGGCCCAGGAAGGACAGGGACGACTCCACCAGGATGGCCCCGGCGATGCCCAGCGTGGCCGAGACCAGCACCGGGGCCAGCGCGTTGGGCAGGATGTGCCGGAAGATGATGCGCATGGGCCCGGCCCCGGCCACCTTGGCCGCCAGCACGAAGTCGCGCCCGCGCAGGCTCAAGGTCTCGGCGCGCACCAGCCGCGCCACGCCCATCCACGAGGTCAGGCCGATGACGGCCATGATGGTGACCAGGCTCGGCTCCAGAAAGGCGATGACCGCCAGGATCAGGAAAAAGGACGGGAAGCAGAGCATCACGTCCACCCCGCGCATGATGAGCTCGTCCGTGAGCCGCCCGAAATAGCCCGCCACCAGCCCCAGCACCAGCCCGATGCTGGAGGAGATGCCCACGGCCACAAAGCCCACCCAGAGCGACACCCGCGCGCCGAAAAGTATGCGCGAGAACACGTCGCGGCCCAGCGCGTCGGTGCCGAGCAGATGCGCGGCCGAGGGCGTGCGCAGCATGGCCTCGACATTGATGGCGTTGGGGTCGAACGGGGCCAGGAGCGGGGCCAGGATGGCCGCCAGGCTCATGCCGCCCACCAGGGCCAAACCTGCGGCCAGCATGCCGTAGCGCGCAAGCCACGTGGGCGGGCGCAGCGGCTTCTTCGTTCCAGAGTTGGATCTGCTCACGACTCGCCTCCGCCACGGCCGGAATTGCGGATGCGCGGGTCGGCCAGGCCGTAGCCCACGTCGGCCAGCAGGTTGCCCGCAAGGGTCAGCACCGCGCCGAGCACCAGCGAGCCCATGATCAGCGGGTAGTCGCGGCTCATGACGGCCTGATAGAAAAGCTGCCCCAGGCCCGGCAGGGCGAAGATGGACTCGATGATGACGCTGCCGCCGATGAGGCCGGGCACGGACAGGCCCAGGATGGTGATGACGGGCATCAGCGCGTTCCTCAGCGCGTGGCGGAAGATCACCACGCGGGCGGGCAGGCCCTTGGCGCGCGCGGTGAGGATGTAGTCCTGGCGCAGCACCTCGAGCATGCTCGTGCGCATGAAGCGCGACATGCCGGCCAGCGAACCGAAGGTGTACAGGAACACCGGCAGGGCCAGGTGCCGGCAGACGTCCCAGACCTTGCCCCCGGTGGAGAGCTTGTCAAACCCCAGGGACGTGAGCCCGGAGATGGGCAGGATGGGCCAGATGATGCCCAAAAGCAGCATCAACAGCAGCGCCAGCCAGAAGCTGGGCATGGCAAAGCCCGCAAAAACAATGACCGTTGAAACACGGTCAAAGACCCCGCCCTGCCTCCAGGCGGCGCGCACCCCGATGGGGATGGCCACGGCGAGCGTCAGGATGAGCGAGACGATGTTCATGCCAAAGGTCAGCGGCAGGCGCTCCTTGATCTTGTCCCAGACCGGACGCCCGTCGCCGGACATGGAGCGGCCGAAGTCCAGCCGGGCCATGCGGCCGATCCACTGGCCGTACTGCACGTGGATGGGCTGGTCCAGGCCGTAGAGCTTTTCCAGGCGCTCGCGGGCCACGGCCGAGGCGCCGGGGTTCAGCGTGGTCTGCATGTCCGTGGGCTTGCCCGGGGCCAGGTGGATGACCCAGAAGCTGATGACCGTGATGCCGAAGAAGACCACGGCCACCCAGGCGAGCTTGGTTGCGATGCGCAGGAGCGTGCGGGTCATTTGGCGTCCGGGGTTGCAGGTGCTCCGGGCGGGTCCCGGTCCGGCCCATGTTTACGTGAAAGCGCTCCCAGACGCAACGGCGGCAATGCCTTGTGATTTTTTCAGGGAACTGGAAGGTTTTCTGTTGACAGCATGGCCGCCTTTTGGCTAGACATGCCTTCCCAACGCCGTGGGGCTGTAGCTCAGTTGGGAGAGCGCTTGAATGGCATTCAAGAGGCCGTGGGTTCAATTCCCTCCAGCTCCACCAGAAAGA
>CAZXZF010000453.1:0-603 GCA_964645095.1 uncultured Desulfocurvus sp.
GACCTCGTGGTGGCGGTGAACATCGGCGTGGGCCTGGCCTCGCTCATCTTCATGGCCCGCATGGCCAGCTCCGTGCATGTGGTGGAGGACGACGCGGCCACGCGCATCATCTACGGGGCCGACGAGAGCCTGGCCGCGCACGCCACGGGCGAGATCCACATCCACACGCCCGAGGAGATCGCCGAGTTCGACAAGTGCTGCGAGACGGACATCGTGGTCTACACCATCAGCGGGCCGTTCTTCTTCGGCGCGGCGGAGCGCATCGAGAGCATCATCAGCTCCATCAACGTCTCCTTCACCACCGTGGTGCTGCGTTTCGGCAACGTGCCCTTTGTGGACGCCACGGGCGTGAGCGTGTTCCGCGGCATCATCAAGCAGATGGAGAAGCACGGCAAGCGCGTGGTCTTGTGCAACCTGCAGCCCTACGTCTTCGACAAGTTCGACAAGGGCGGCATCCTCGACCTCGTGGGCCGGGAGAACATCATCGCCAACATCCGCGACCTGAAGAGCATCTGCGCCTGCCAGCAGCTGCCCAAGAGCGCGTAAGCGCGTCCGGGCGCACCACGCAAAAGCAAGGGGGGCCAGTGGCCCCCCTTTTTGTTG
>CAZXZF010000453.1:621-2082 GCA_964645095.1 uncultured Desulfocurvus sp.
CAGCTCCTCGCGGCTGCCCGCCTGGGCCAGGATGACCCCGCCGGTGCGCGGCTCGCGCGGGCCGGAGACAAGGAACAGCCCGGCGCGGTAGTTGGCCTCCAGAAACTCGCGGTGGGCGGGCAGGAGCTCGTCGATGACCGCAAGCGGCTTCACGTAGTTCACAAGCACGAGGTACATGGGGTCTCCTTGTGGGTTTTGGGCGTTGCTGTGTTTGCGGGCGCGAGCGCGCGCAGGTTCATCTTCAGCGTCTGGATGCGCGCGGCGGACTCCTGGATCCTGTGCGGGCTGAGGTGGCCCTCGGCCACCAGCTCCATGAGCGCGTCCAGGGTCTTGGCGGCGATGGTCTCGTCGAAATCCAGATTGTTGCCGATGAGCAGCACGTCGGCCCCGGCCAGCACGATGCGCCGCACGGATTCCTTGAGGCCGTAGCGTCCGGCCACGGCCCGCATCTGCAGGTCGTCCGTCACCACCACGCCCTCAAAGCCCAGCTGTTTCCGCAGCAGGCCGTGGATGACCGGGCGCGAGAGCGTGGCCGGGTACTCCCTGTCCAGGCGGGCATTGAACACATGCGCGGTCATGACCATGTCCACGAGATGTTCGCGCACCAGCGCCCGGAAGGGGATGAGCTCGGCCTCGGTCCAGGTGTCGGTGACGTCGGTGAAGCCCAGGTGGCTGTCCGCGCGGCTGGAGCCGTGGCCGGGGAAGTGCTTGGCCGCCGTGAGCACGCCCCGGCTCTTGAGCCCGCGGGCAAAGGCCCCGGCGCAGGCGGCCACCTGGTCCGGATCAGGGGAGAAGCTGCGCCCCAGGGCCCCGATGACCGGGTTCTCCGGGTTCACATCGACATCGGCCACGGGCGCGAAGTCCAGGTTGACGCCCGCAGCGGCCAGGGTGGCGCCCGCCGTTTGGCCCGCGGCGAAAGCTGGCGCGGGGTCGCCCGCGGGGCAGAGCTCCGCCGCGGCCGGGGTCTCGGCAAAGCCGCGCGCGGCGCGCAGGCGCTGCACACGCCCACCCTCCTGGTCCACGGCGATGAACAGCGGGGGCGAGCCCCCCGCGCTGGCCGCGGCCTGCAGCGCGTCCGTGAGCCGCCGCAGCTGCTCCGGGCTTTCGATGTTGCGCTCAGGGCTCTTCAGGGCCGCGTCGCGGTCGAAGAGGATGACCCCGCCCAGGTTCAGGGCCGCGATCTGCCCCAGGATGGGCAGGTTTTGCGCCGGGTCGGCGCCGCGGAAGCCCACCATCAGCATCTGCCCGGCCAGGCGTTTGAGCTCCGGCGTGGGCGGCTGTGGCCGCAGGAGGCCACAGCCGCCCAAAAGCAGCAGGCCGAGGAGCAGGCCGGGCAGCAGGCCGGGGCCGGGCGTCATGGCGCGGGGCATGGGCAGGGTCGCTTAGGCCCCTTCCGCGCCCAGGGCGAAGGTGCTCTCCATGTCGTAGCTGGAGATGACCCGGTAGGAGATGAGGGTCTCC
>CAZXZF010000454.1:0-2080 GCA_964645095.1 uncultured Desulfocurvus sp.
ACCTCGGCGATCTCCATGCCGGTCTTGCGCACGGCGTTCTGCGTGCTGGCGCCCAGGTGCGCGCTCATGACGATGTTGTCCAGCTCGTGCAGGGAGCAGGCAAAGGCCTCGCCCTCAAGCTTGGGCTCCTTCTCGTAGCAGTCCAGGGCCGCGCCCGCGATGACGCCGTTCTTCAGCGCGCCATACAGCGCCGCCTCGCTGACGTTGCTGCCGCGCGACGCGTTGATGAGGTAGGCCGTGGGCTTCATCAGCGCAAACTCGCGCTCGGTGATGATGGCGTTCTTGCCGCCGGTGTGCAGGCTGATGAAGTCGGACGCCTTGAGCACCTCGTCGATGCTCGGGAGGTAGTCCACGTTGGAGTCGGGCATCTGGTACAGGTCATAGCCCACGACCTTCATGCCGATGCCCAGCGCCTTGGCGGCGAGCGCCTGGCCGATGCGGCCGCAGCCGATGATGCCCAGGGTCTTGCCCATGAGCTCGCTGCCGGCGAAGCGCTTCTTGTGCCACACGCCGCCCTTCAGGGTGTGGTGGGCCATGGGCACCCGGCGCGCCACGGCGAACATCAGGCCGAGCGCGTGCTCGGCGGTGGCGTTGGTGTTGCCGTTGGGCGCGAACTTGACGATGACGCCGCACTCTTTGGCGGCCTCCAGGTCGATGTTGTCCGTGCCCACGCCGCCGCGGCCCACGACCTTGAGCTTGCCGCCGTTTTTCGTGCCGGCCTCGATGATGGCGCGGGTGACCTTGGTGGCGCTGCGCACGAGCAGAGCGTCGAAATCGCCGATCTCGCCGACCAGGTCTTCGGGGCTGCGTTTTTCGGTCTCGACGGTGAAGCCTTCCTTCTTGAGATAGGCGATGGCCTCTTCGTTCAGTCCGTCATTGGCAAGAATACGCATGGTGTTTCTCCTAATTTGGCCAGTTCGGGCCTATTTGGCCAGTTCAGGCTTGAGTGCGTCCAGGTACGCGGCGAGCATCGACGGGGTGATGTCGCCCATGTGGCCGATGCGGATGAGCACGCGCTGGCCCTTTTCCTCAAGGTCGGTGTTCAGCTTGCCGTAGCCGGGATCGAAGAGGTAGCCCTTGGCGCGCATGGCCTCTTTCACCTTTTTCAGGTCGGCCACGCTGACGCCCGCAGGCACGCGCACGGCCGTGACCGTGGGCGAGCGGTGGCCCTTTGGGGCCAGCAGCTCGAAGCCGGGCAGGCTGGCAACGAAGTCGTGCACCATGCCCTGCATCTGCAGGTGCCGGGCGAAGCGCTTGTCCACGCCCTCGGTGTGCACGATGTAGTCCAGCTGCACGCACATCTGGTTGGCCAGGGTGCAGTTGGGGGTGGTCAGGGTCTGGTTCTTCCCAGCCCGGCCCAGCTGGCCGACGATGTCCGTGGCGAAGCCCTTGTTGGTGACGGTTTTCGCCTTTTCAATGGCTTCGGGGGAAGCGAAGAGCAGGCCGAAGCCCGCGGGCAGGGCCAGGGACTTCTGGGTGCTGGTGGCGTAGGTGGCCGCGCCGGAGCCCGTGAGGTCGATGGCCGCGCCGCCGAAGAGGCTCACGCCGTCCACCAGCGGAAGCGCCCCATGCTTGCGGATGAGCGCACACACGGCGCGCATGTCGTTGGTCACGCCGGTGGAGGTCTCGTTGTGGGTGAAGGTGACGCAGGCCGGCTTGTGCTCGGTCAGCGCGGCCTCGAGCTGGCCCAGGTCGATGGCCTCGCCAGCGGCGAACTTGAGCTGCACGGCGCGCTTTCCGTTGACCACGGCCATCTTGTGGTACAGGTCGCCAAAGGCGCCCACGGACACGTTGAGCACGGTCTCGCCGTCGGCCACAAGCGAGCGCACCGTGGCCTCCATGGCGCTCGAACCGGAGCCGTTGAAGATGATGGTGTGGTAGTCGTCAGCGCAGCCCGCAAGCTTCTTCAGGTTCTCCATGATGGGCTTGAAGCGCTTGTTGTTCTCGGAGTCGCGGTGGCCGAATTCGGGCAGCAGGCCCGCCTCGCGGACCTCGGGGCGAATGAACGTCGGGCCGGTGATGAACAGTTGCAGTTCGGCAAAATCCTGGGTGCTCATGAGCGAATCACCTCGTGGTAGAA
>CAZXZF010000455.1:0-2078 GCA_964645095.1 uncultured Desulfocurvus sp.
GAGATCCAGGGCCGCCACAAGAAGCAGACCGGCGGCCGCGGCCAGTTCGGCGACTGCTGGATACACCTGGAGCCCCAGCCCAAGGGCGCGGGCTACCAGTACGTGGACGCCATCGTGGGCGGGTCCATCCCGCGCCAGTACATCCCGGCCGTGGACAAGGGCGTGCAGGAATCCGCCGCGCGCGGCGTGCTGGCGGGCTTCCCGATCATCGACTTCAAGGTCACGCTGTACGACGGCAGCTTCCACAACGTGGACTCCTCGGAAATGGCCTTCAAGATCGCCGGCTCCATCGCCTTCAAGAAGGCCTGCGAAAAGGCCAAGATGATCCTGCTCGAACCCATCATGACCATCACCGTGGCCGTGCCCGACGCCCACATGGGCGACGTCATCGGCGACCTCTCCAGCCGCCGCGGCAAGGTGCTGGGCAGCGATTCCCAGGGCGGCGTGACCGAGATCAAGGCCCACGTGCCCATGAGCGAAGTGCTCAAATACGCCCCGGACCTGCGCTCCATGACCGGCGGCCAGGGCACCTTCACCATGGAGTTCTCCAACTACGAGGAATGCCCGCCGCCCATCGCGGCCAAGGTCATCGAGGAAAACAAGCGCGAGGCCGCCGAAGAGGAATAGCGCAGGCCTGCAACCACTTGCTTTGCTCGGGCGGCGGGGGTTCATCTCCGCCGCCCTTTTCGTGGTCCGCGCCGGGCTGGCCTGCGCTGGCCGCGTCCGGACCGGGCGTCTCTGCAGCGGGCCTGTCTCCACCAGGCTGGCCTGTGCCGGGCTGGCTTGTGCCGGGCTGGCTTTTCACGTAGAGGAGCGTCTACAAGACACACAGGGATGGTTATGCTCAGAGTACTGCGCTTCTTTCTTATGCTCGTGCCCGCCACGATCTACTACAGCATCAAACAGCTTTTAATGGACCAGGAAAAGGCCACTCCCGACGAGCGCGACATGCCGGGCAAGGCCTTTGGCCGCTTCATGCTCGGCATGGCCGGCATCAAGGTCGAAGCCGACATCTCAGCGCTGGAGCCTGGCGGGCACTACGTGTTCATGTGCAACCACCAGAGCCTGTTCGACATCCCCATCCTGTTCGTCGCCCTGTGGAGCTACCACATGCGCTTCGTGGCCAAGCAGAGCCTGTTCAGGATACCCATCTACGGCAAGGCCCTGGGCAACGCGGGCCACATCTCCATCAACCGCGAGAACCGCCGCGCGGCCATGAAGAGCGTGGACGAAGCCGTGGCCGCAGCCAAGTCGGGCATCTCGCCCTTGATCTTCCCCGAGGGCACGCGCAACCCGGACCACGCAAGGCTCATGGACTTCAAGGTGGGCGGCATGGTGCTGGCGCTCAAGTGCGGCCTGCCCGTGGCCCCGCTGGTCATGGAAGGCACCGGCAAGCTGCTGCCCAAGAACAAGCTCTTCTTCAACCCCGACCAAGTGGTGCGTTTGCGGGCCCTGCCCCCGGTGGACCCGGCCGCCTACACCATGAAAGACCGCGAGAAGTTCAAGGACGACATGTACGCCCTCATGAACGACGCCTACCAAAAACTGGCAAGGAGCTGACATGGCGCACGGCCAGGACGAACTGACCATCCATCCCCTGGGCGGCCTGGGGGAGATCGGACTCAACTGCATGGCCTTCAAGTCCCAGCGCTCCACGGTGCTGGTGGACTGCGGGCTCATGTTCCCCGAGGACTACCTCTTCGGCGTGGACGTGGTCATCCCGCGTTTCGAGCACATTCTGGCCGAAAAGGACAGGCTCAAGGCCGTGGTCCTGACCCACGGGCACGAGGACCACATCGGCGCCCTGCCCTGGCTTTTGCCGCACATCGACGTGCCGGTGTACGGCTCGGACTTCACCCTGGCCCTGGTCAGCGCCAAGCTCAAGGAGCGCGGCATCCCGGCCGATTTGCGGCCCGTGAAGCCCGGCGACCGCGTGGAGATCGGCCCCTTTGCCTTCAACTTCATCCCGGTCTGCCACTCCATCATCAAGGGCTACGCGCTGGGCATCGAGACCCCCATGGGGCGCGTGCTGCACACCGGCGACTTCAAGATCGACCGCAACCCCATGGACGGCCACG
>CAZXZF010000456.1:0-2077 GCA_964645095.1 uncultured Desulfocurvus sp.
TCCTCGCCCACCAGGACCACGTGGATGCGGTCGCGCACGGCCGAGCCCTCGATGATCGACCAGATGTTGCAGATCTTGGTCTCGCTGGCGCACTGGTGGCAGCGGCCGTCCTCCAGGCAGGGGTTCTTCAGGCCATAGGCCTCGCCCAGGCGCATGTTGTTGGCCGGGGCGGCATAGGTGCGCACACGGTCCATGGCGCCCTGCACGTCGGCGGCCACCTTGTTCATGCCCACCACCAGGATGACCTTCCTCGGCCCGAAGATCATGGCGCCCACGCGGTTGCCCGTGCCGTCCAGGTTCACCAGCCGCCCGTCCATGGTGATGGCGTTGCTGCTGGCCACCATGATGTCGGCCAGCAGGCCCTGGCGGCGCACCTCCGCGCCCTCTTCCTTGGTCAGGCCGGGCTTGTAGGGGTCCATGAGCGTCACGCCGGGCTTGGCCGCGATTGCCCCCCACAGCCCCAGGTTGCCCACGGTCTCCGAGCCGCAGCGGATGACGCTCGCCGGGCCCTGGATGAGGTCCAGGACCTGGGCCTTGGCCTCGGCTGCGGTGGCCGCGAAGCTGCCGGCCATCTTGCGCTTGTTCAGGTGCTTGATGATGTACGCCGCGAGCTTCTCGCGCTGCTTCAGAACCGGTGCGTCCATGGGGGGTCTCCTTATGGGTGTCGAGGGGTGTCGAAGGGTGTCTGGGGCGCCGAGGATTTCAAGGGCCACTATGCCGCTGGCGCAGGGCCGCGTCAACGCACACCGGTGTCCGTCAGGGGGAAAATCATAACGCCCCATCGATATTGCTCTTGACATTTTTCCGCGCCTGCGCCATGCCCGGAGAAACAAATACAGGAGGTCGCATAATGCCCAAGCACCCCATCGGAACAACCGCGTCCACTGGCCAGAAGTGTCCCGAGTCCGGCGTCTGGAAGGTGGTCAGCACCCCTTCCACCACCTCCCCCATAGCCAAGGACAATGTCATGCCGCCGTATGACGGCAAGGCCGTCACCTGGAAGCTCATCCAGTACGCCTAGGACACAGGGCAACAACGCAAAAGCCCCCGGCGCAGACTCGTGTCCGCGCCGGGGGCCGGGTGTTGCGCTTGGGCCGGAGCTACATGCGCGAGCCGGCGTTCAGGCTGTCGCTGTAGGCCGTCTCGGTGTGCTCGGCCTGGTCCATGCCCGTGTCCTCGCCCTCGGCGCTCAGGCGCAGGCCCATGAGGGCGTCCACGGCCTTGAGCAGCACCCAGCTGACCACCAGGGCGTAAGCGCCCACGGCCAGCACGCCCATGGCCTGGATGCCGAACTGGGCGGCGTTGCCGTAGAACAGGCCGTCCACGCCAGCGGGGTTCACGGCCTTGGTGGCCAAGAGGCCCGCCAGCAGCGTGCCCATGAGCCCGCCCAGGCCGTGGATGCCCACCACGTCGAGGCTGTCGTCGTAGCCCAGGCGCGCCTTGGCCATGACGCCCAGGTAGCAGGCCGCGCCCGCGATGAGCCCGATGGCGATGGCCGAGGGCGCGGTGACGAACCCGGCGGCCGGGGTGATGGTGGCCAGCCCGGCCACAGCGCCGGAGGCCGCGCCAAGGGTCGTGGGCTTGCCCCGGTGCCACCACTCGACAATGACCCACATGGCCATGCCGGCCATGCCGCCCATGTGCGTGGACACAAAGGCCGTGGCCGCCACGCCGTCCGCAGCCAGGGCGCTGCCTGCGTTGAAGCCGAACCAGCCGAACCACAACAGCCCGGTGCCGAGCAGCGTCATGGGCAGGTTGTGCGGGAAGAACTGGCGCTTGCCGTAGTCGCGGCGCGGGCCGATGACGAAGACCGCGGCGAGCGCCGCAGCGCCGCAGGTCAGGTGCACCACCAGGCCGCCGGCGAAGTCCACCACGCCCAGGAGCTTGAGCCAGCCGCCCACGCCCCAGACCCAGTGGCAGACCGGGTTGTAGACCAAGACCGCCCAGAGCAGGCTGAACACCAGAAACGGCGCGAAGCGCACGCGCTCGGCAAAGGCGCCGGTGATCAGCGCCGGGGTGATCACCGCGAACATGCACTGGTAGATCATGAACACCGAGTGCGGGATGGTGGCGGCGT
>CAZXZF010000457.1:0-2069 GCA_964645095.1 uncultured Desulfocurvus sp.
CCACGGTGAAGACCACCAACTACCTGCCCAACGTGCTCATGAAGCGCGAGGCGGTCAACGGGGGCTATGACTTCCCCTTCTGCTACGATGGCAACGGCTTCCTGGCCGAGGGCGCGACGGAGAACATTTGCCTGGTGGACGAACTCGGGCGGCTGGTCATCCCGGAGTTCACCAACGCCCTTGCCGGCACCACGCTCATGCGCGCCGTGGACCTGATGAAGGACGAGTTGGACATCATCTTCAAGGGCGTCACCGAGGACGAGGTCTTTGCCGCCCGCGAGGTCATGATGGTGGGCACCAGCTTCGACTGCGTGTCCGTGGTGCGCTACAATGCAAAGCCCATCTTCGACGCCCGGCCGGGCCCGGTGAGCGCGCGCATCCGCACCCTGCTCATGGCCGACCTGGACGAGGGCGGCACGCTCTTCTAGCCCGCGCCAAGACACACGCCCGGCAACACAGCGCCCGGTCCCCTGTTTGGGAGGCCGGGCGTTTCTCTGTCCAGTGGGAACAGGCGGGAGCGCTTCTATGGAGCGCCGATGGCGCCTTCGACGATGCGCAGCACCTCTTTGGGGTCAAAGGGCTTGCGCACCGTGCCCACGGCCTTGCGGATGGCCATGTGGATGCCGGGCAGGCCGCTGATGACGATGACCGGAAGGTCGCGGAATTCGCGGATGCGCGTGAACTTGCGGAAGAACTTCGGCCCCCATTCGAAGGGCATCTCCAGGTCCAGGGTGATGAGGTCCGGACACTCGCGGATGAGCACCTCCATGGCCAAGTCTCCGTCCGCGGCGCTGCAGGTGTCGTAGCCGCGCTCGCGGAACACAGTCACCAGATAGTCCACGATGTCCGGGTCGTCGTCCACCACCATGATCTTCTTGGGCGCGTCCGCCGGGCGGGGGAGGCGGCCGTTGGTCGTCTGGGCCAGGCGCTGCCGGAAGATGCGCCGGGCCAGCTTCTTGCGCTGGGTGGGGTCGGGCAGCGGCTCTTCCCTGTGCAGGGGCTCTGGCTGCGGCTTCCTGGCCCTAGCCAGCTCGTTCTCCTTGCGGGCGATGCAGTTCTGCCCGTCCTCCATGATGTCGCGCACGGTGACGGAGTCGAGCTTCTCCAGCATGGCCTGGTCCGCCGCGACCCAGATGGCGCGGGTGAGGCAGTGCACGGAGCGCGGGCAGGCCAGGCGGTTGCTGCTGCAGGCCAGCATGGCCCCGCCGCCCTCCACTGCGCGCACCACGTCGCCCACGGTGATGTTCTCCGGGGGCATGGCCAGCAGGTGGCCGCCCTCGCGGCCGCGCACGCTGCGGATGAACCCGGCGCGCTGGAGCTCGCCCACCAGGCGCTCCAGGTATTTGGCGGAGATGTCCTGCCGGAGCGAGGTTTCGGCCATGGACACAGGCCCCTTGTCCTCGTGCTGGGCGATGTCGAGCACGAGGCGCATCCCGTATCTTCCCTTGGTGGTCAGCCGCATCACAAACCCTCCCCCTTGTCTCCTGCACGCCTCCGGTTCAGGTCGGCCGTCTTTATCGGCCTGGCCCTGCAGATGATCATCGCGCAAGCTGTTTCAATACACAGCGGAGCCCGCACTTGCAAGTCACATAAATGCGGTATGCTTTGATATCTTATACATACCGATGATGTATGTAAACGCAAATTTCGAAAAAGTGCTTCACACAAGTTGAAACATGTGGCAATATTGCGTGTGAGTACATTGAAATGCGCAAAAGTTGAGCCTCTAACTTATTTTCATAGCTGATTAATCTAGCGTGTATTGAGGGGAATTCCTAGCGGATCACTCTGCGGTCAAAGCGAATCGCACGCGAGACGTGCGGAGGAGGAAGACATGCATCCACCAAGTTTGTGGAATTGGGAACCGGGTCAGCGCGTCGTGATGACGTCGGTGGCGAAACCGGAGGGCTGCGACTGGATCGAGGAATATCACGCCTCGCCGGACGGGGAGCGCCTTGCCGCCTTGGCCTGCCTGGCGGAGGGGGGAGGCTTCACCGCGTTCATCAACGGCCAGCCCTGGGAGACGCCTTTCGACAAGGCCTGGCATCCGCGCTTCAGCCCGGACGGGC
>CAZXZF010000458.1:0-2068 GCA_964645095.1 uncultured Desulfocurvus sp.
GACGCTGCACGGAATGCGGCGAGTGCCAGCGCTCCTGCCCCATGGGCATCCCCATCCTGCTGCTCAAGCGCATGATGAACCGGGAACTCAAGGAACTGTTCAACTACCAGGCCGGGGTCAGCCTCGAGGCCGTCCCGCCCCTGCACACCTTCCTCATGGAGGAGGACCGCATCAAGGACAGGGGGCTGTTATGGTAGCGCGTTTCCTGAAAGAGTCCGAGCTGGCGGCAGTGACCGCGGCCTGGGCGCGCGCCTACCGCGTGCTGGCCCCGGTGCGCGAGGGCTCGGCCATCGTCTACCGCGTGTTCTCGGAAGACATGCACCCGTACCTCAGCCGCCCGCCCACCAGCTCGGCCAAGGAGGCGCTCCTGCCCCAGACCGAGAACCTGTTCAGCTACAAGTACCGCAAGGACCAGGCCGACCTGACGCGCACCGAGGTCTTTTTGTCCGAGGCCCTGCCCCCGGAACCCACGCTGATCCTCGGGCCGCGCCCCTGCGACGCGCGGGGACGGCATTTGCTCGACCGCGTGTTCCTGGAGCGCGGCGTCATCGACCCGCAGTACAAGGCCCACCGCGCCGCAACCCTGTTCGTCAGCGTGGCCTGCACCAGCCTGCAGAACACCTGCTTCTGCCACTGGACCGGCGGGGCCATGGACGACGACACCGGCTCGGACGTGCTGCTCAATCCCGTGGAGGGCGGCTTCGTGGCCCGGGCCGTGACCCCGGCCGGGGAGCAGCTCTTGGCCTCTCTGGGTGGGAGCCTGCCCGAGGCTTCCGCCGCCATGCTGGAGGAACTGGCCGCGCGCCGCGCTGCCGCCCCTGCCCCGCAAGCGGCCCCGGAAGCGGCCCCGGACCTCTCGGGCATCGCCGGGAGCTTCCTGGCCCTGTTCGACAACCTGGACTTCTGGAACGACCAGTCGGCCCGCTGCCTGTCCTGCGGGGTCTGCACCTACCTCTGCCCGACCTGCTCCTGCTTCAACATCACCGACGAGAACCTGGGCATGAGCGGACGCCGCCTGCGCACCTGGGACACCTGCATGAGCGCGCTGTACACGCTGGAGGGCAGCGGCCACAACCCGCGCCCCAGCCGGGCGCACCGCCTGCGCAACCGCGTGGGCCACAAGTTCTGCTACCACCCGCGCGAGTTCCCGGAAGCGGCGACAGAGCCTTCGGGCCTGGAGTTCTCCTGCACAGGCTGCGGCCGGTGCATCAAGTCCTGCCCCGTGGCCGTGGACATCCGGCAGATCGTGCTCGATGTCCTGGCTGCCGCCGCAGAAAAGGCGAGAAAGAAGGCGGAGGCCGCTGAATGAATGCGAACAATCCCTACATCCCCGAGCTGGCCACCATCATCGAGACCTTTGACGAGACCCCGGACGTCAAGACCTTCCGCGTGGTCTTGCAGGACGAAGCCAAGATGCGGGCCTTCACCTTCCAGCCCGGCCAGGTGGCGCAGCTCTCGGTGTTCGGCACGGGCGAGAGCACCTTTGTCATCTGCTCGCCGCCCACACGCATGGACTATCTGCAGTTCAGCGTCATGCGCGTGGGCGAGCTGACCCACCGCCTGCACACGCTGAAGGAGGGCGACCCCATCGGCCTGCGCGGGCCCCTGGGCAACCACTTCCCCCACCAGGACATGCGCGGCAAGGACATCATCTTCATCGGCGGCGGCTTAGGGCTGGCCCCCCTGCGCACCCTGCTTTTGTTCATGCTCGACAACCGCCAGGACTTTGGTGCGATTACGCTCATCTACGGCGGCCGCACCCCGGAGCACCTGTGCTTCAAGGACGAGCTGGCCGAGTGGGCCGGGCGCGGCGACATGCGCGTGGAGCTCACCGTGGACAATCCCGGAGCAGACTGGCAGGGCCGCACAGGCGTGGTTCCGGCCGTGCTGACCGAGCTTGGGGTTCGCCCGGAAAACGCCGTGGCCGTGACCTGCGGCCCGCCGATCATGATCCGCTTCACCCTGGAGGCCCTCGGCAAGCTGGGCTTCAAGGACGAGCAGATCGTGACCACGCTGGAGCGGCGCATGAAGTGCGGGGTGGGCCTGTGCGGGCGCTGCAACATCGGCG
>CAZXZF010000459.1:0-2066 GCA_964645095.1 uncultured Desulfocurvus sp.
CGGCTCCATCGACGGCGACTCCGCGGCGGCCATGCGTTACACCGAAGTGCGCATGAGCAAGCTGGCCAGCGAGTTTTTGGGCGACATCGAGAAGAAGACCGTGGACTTCCGGCCCAACTACGACAACACCCTGGAAGAGCCCACGGTGCTGCCGGCCAAGGTGCCCAACCTGCTTTTGAACGGCACCACGGGCATCGCCGTGGGCATGGCCACGAACATCCCGCCGCACAACCTGGGCGAGCTCATCGCGGCCACGCTCTTCGTGCTGGACAACCCCAACTGCATGGCCCGGGACCTCCTGCCCATGATCAAGGGCCCGGACTTCCCCACGGGCGGCATTGTCTTCACCGGCCGCGGCCTGGCCGAGGCCTACCTGACCGGGCGCGGCAGCATCAAGATGCGCGGCGTGGTCCATGTGGAGGAAGCCAAGAAGGGCGGCAAGGAAAACGTGGTCATCACGGATATTCCTTACGCGCTGAACAAGTCCAGCCTGGTGGAGAAGATCGCCGCCCTGGTCAACGACAAGAAGATCGACGGCGTGGTCGACCTGCGCGACGAGAGTGACCGCAAGGGCATCCGCATCGTGCTGGAGCTCAAGCGCGGCGCCATCGCCGACATCGTCATCAACGCCCTGTACAAGTTCACCCCGCTGGAAAGCTCGTTCGGCATCAACATGATGGCCGTGGTCGGCAACCGGCCCATGCTGCTCAACGTCAAGCAGATTTTGTCCTACTTCCTGGAGCACCGGCGCGAGGTCATCATCCGCCGCACGCAGTTCGACCTGGACAAGAGCCAGGCGCGCGCGCACATCCTGGAAGGCCTCAAGATCGCGCTGGACTTCATCGACGAGGTGGTGGCGCTCATCCGCGCCAGCAAGGGCGTGGTCGAGGCCAAGGCCGGGCTCATGGAGCGCTTCGGCCTGACCGAGATCCAGTCCCAGGCCATCCTGGACATGCGCCTGCAGCGCCTGACCAACATGGAGCGCGAGAAGCTGCTCTCCGAATACGCCGAACTCCTGAAGCTCATCGCCTACCTCCAGAGCATCCTGGCCAACGAGAGCGTGCTGCGCGGCGTCATCCGCGACGAGCTGACCGAAGTCGGGGAGAACTACGCCACCCCGCGCAAGTCGCAGATCGTGGCCGAGGAAGCGACCGACATCGCCATCGAGGACCTGATCCCCGACGATGAGGCCGTCATCACCCTGTCGCGCCGGGGCTACATCAAGCGCACCAACCTCTCCAACTACCAGCAGCAGAAGCGTGGCGGAAAGGGCATCGCCGGGGTTTCCACCAGCGACGGCGACTTTGTGCACACCTTCCTGTTGACCAGCAACCACCAGCACTTGCTGCTGTTCACCAACCAGGGCCGCATGTACCAGATGAAGGCCCACCAGGTGCCCGAGGCCGGGCGCTACGCCAAGGGCGCGCACATCGCCAACCTGGTGCCGCTCGACAAGGACGAGTCCATCGCCACGGCCATCACCCTGCGCGAGTTCCTGGAGGACCGCCAGTTCCTCTTCGTCACCCGCCGGGGCATGGTCAAGCGCACGTCCTCCGCGCTCTACGCCAACAGCCGCACCAGCGGCATCCGCGCCGTGACCCTCAAGGAAGGCGACGAGCTGATCATGGTCTGCGACGTGCGTGACGAGGCCAACGTCCTGCTCATCACCGAGCAGGGCAAGGCCATCCGCTTCCCGGTGGAGGAAGTCCGGCCCATGGGCCGGACGGCCGCGGGCGTCAAGGGCATCGCCCTGCGCGGGCGTGACCGCGTCATGGCCGGCGTGGTCACCGGCGACCCGGACCGCGAACAGGTGCTCACCGTGAGCGACCTGGGCTACGGCAAGCGCACCCCGCTGGACCAGTACCGGGCGCAGTCGCGCGGGGGCATGGGCATCATCAACATGCGCGTCACCGACAAGACCGGCAAGGTCATGGGCGCGGTGATGGTGGCCGAGACCGACCAGATGGTCGTCTTGTCCTCCGCCAACAAGATCGTGCGCTTCCCGGTGGTGCAGGTGAGCCTGAACCTGGGCCGCGCCACCCAGGGCGTGCGCCTGGTGCGCCTGG
>CAZXZF010000460.1:0-2053 GCA_964645095.1 uncultured Desulfocurvus sp.
GCCCCGGGCCAGGGTGCGCAGGTAGGGGTCGTTTTCCAGGCGCGAGGCCTCGGTCTTGTTGGTGATGTAGCCGATCTCCAGCAGCGCCGAGGGCATCTTCGCGCCCATGAGCACGTAGAACGGGGCCTCGCGGTTGCCGTGGTCGGCCACGGTCCAGACGCGGCGCACATTGGCCAGTCCCCTTTTGTGCACCCCGCGCGCCAGGTCGACGCTTTCCTTGATCTTGCTGGTGAGCATGAGGTCGGTCAAAATCATCTGCAGGTCGCTGATGTTCTTGTCCGACACGGAGTTTTCGCGCGCGGCCACGCGCACGGCGTCCGGGGTGCGCGCCAGGTTCAGGCTGTAAGTCTCCAGGCCGCTCATGCCGGGGTCGGTGTGGGCGTTGCAGTGCACTGAGAGGAACAGGTCGGCCTTCTTGGCGTTGGCCTGGGCGGTGCGCTCCTCCAGGGCCAGGAACACGTCGGTGGTGCGCGTGTAGACGACCTTGAACCCGCGGTCCTTGAGAATCTTGCCCAGGATCAGCGCCATGCGCAGGTTCACGTCCTTTTCGACGAGCCCGTAGCCCTGCGCGCCGGGGTCCTTGCCGCCGTGGCCCGCGTCGATCATGATGGTGCGCACCGAGAGCCCGAGCTGCTCCACCAGGTCGGCCGCCAGGCGCTTGCGGCTGGCCGAGGGCTGGGCAAAGGTGGGCTGCTCCGGCTCCCTGGCGGCTTCCTTGACGGGCTCCTTGCCCTGGTCCTTGGCCTGCTCCTTGCCCTGCTCTTTGCCCTGGTCCTTTGTCGGCGGCTTGAAATTCGGCCCGGCAAAGGCGTCAATGACGATGCGGAAGGGGTTGTCCAGGCTCTGGATCTTGTAGTCCTTGAGGTCCGCGAAATCAAAGACCACGCGCACGGTGTCGGCGTCGCGCTGGCTGGCGCGGATGCTCTTCAAGAGCCCGCCGCCGCCCAGGTGCGTGTCCTCGACAATGGTCGCGCCGAGCCGGGTCTGGAGCAGGTCCACGTAGACGCGGTTGTGCTCGGCCTTGCCGGAGGAGGACTCCAGGAGCTGATATTTGAAGCGCGCGGACCGGTCCAGATCGAGGACCGTGCGCGAGGCGGCGCCGTTGTTCTTGGGGCGGATGTCCAGCAGCAGCGCCCTGTCTCCTGGCCCACGCGCGGGTTCGGCAGCGGGCTCGGCCTTGCCGGTTTTGGCCGCGTTGTTGGCCAGGGCCTGGGCCTTGGCCGCCTGGCGCGAAAGCTTCCGGGCTACAGCCACGCGTGAGGAGCGCGGGTGCTCGCGCAGCACGGTCTGGAAGTCGGCCTGCGCGCCCTCGGGGTTGGCCAGTTGCGTCAGGCGGATGGTGCCGCGCCGGACCAGGGCGTCGGGCGCGAGGATGTGCCTGGGGAATTGCCGCAGGTACTCGCCGAAGCTCTCGGCGGCCTTGAACCAGTCGGCCTTGAGGCCGCTTTGGCGGGCCAGCTCCTCCTGGACGCGGGCCAGGAAGAACCCGGCCTTGGCACCTTGCAGGCCATCGGGCCTGGCCTTCCGGGCCTGCTCCAGCTGGTCCTCCAGCTTGCGCAGGTCGGTTTGGGGGATGCTCTTGCGGGTCTGCAGGGCCACGAACCGGCGCACGGGCGCGTCAGCCGGGGTCTCGTCGATTTTCGGGGCCTTGGCGCTGCTGGCAGGCTTGGCTGCGCGCGTGGTCTTGGCCAGCGCAGGGGCGAGCGCCGGGGCCAGGGCCAAAAGCGCCAGCGCCGCGCAGAGAAGCGCCAGCGTCCATACGGACACACGATCCTGGCGCGATGCGCTACGCTTCCTGAACTTCGGCATGCTCCCCCGGCCCGGTCGTGTTGGCGGCGCTCGGCGACGCTTGGCGATGCAGCTTTGGGCAGGCGCATCCTTGCCCAGATTCAATAAAATGTCTAGACCCGCCGCCCGCTTTCTCCGGGCGGCAAGCCCAGACATGCACCGGGACGGGCGAAACCATTGACCCCGGTCGCGCAGGGCGCTACCACGCCCCCATGCGCATCCCTGAACTGCTCCTGCCTGCGGGCGACATGGAATCCCTGGCCAC
>CAZXZF010000461.1:0-2050 GCA_964645095.1 uncultured Desulfocurvus sp.
GTCGGCGCAGGACCTGAGCCAGTCCACGTCGTGGCTGGCGATGACCAATGTGGCCCCGCGCGTCTCGCGGGCGGCCAGCACGGCGCGCTGCACATGGCCCACGCTGGCGCGGTCCAGGCCGGTGGTGGGCTCGTCCAAAAGCAGGGCCTCGGGCTTGAGCACCAGCCGCGCGGCCAGGGCCACGCGCCGGGCCTCGCCGCCGGAAAGCTCGCGCCAGGAGCGCGGGCCGAACTCCGCGAAATCAAGCCCCACCAGGCTTAAGCCCTCAGCCAGCAGAGCGTCCGGCGCGGGCAGGCCGCGCAGGCGCAGGCCATAGGCCATGTTGGCCGCCACCGAACGCTTGAGCAGGCAGGTGTCCTGGCCCAGGAGCACGGCCCGGCGGCGCAGCACATGCCCGGCGCGCAGGGCCGCGGCGTCCACCAACCGCCCGTCGAAGAACATTTCGCCCGCGCGCGGCGCGAGCAGAAAGCCCAGCAGCTTGAGCAGGGTGCTCTTGCCGCTGCCGTTGTGGCCCACCAGCCCCAGGATGCTCCCGCGCGCGATGGACAGCTCTGGCACGTGCAGCACGGATGTCAGGCCCGGGGCCTCGCCATAGCCGACCTCCAGGCCGCGCAACAGGTACAGGGGCGCGCTCATGCCCGGCCTCCGGCGTCCTGATGCCCACCCTGATGCCCACCCTGATGCCCACCCTGATGCCCATTCGACCGGCCGCGCAGCAGCCCCACCAGCAGGTTCACCACCAGGGCCACGAGCATGAGCACGATGCCCAGCGCAATGCCCGTGGCGAACTCGCCCTTGCCGGTCTCCAGCGCGATGGCCGTGGTGATGGTGCGCGTCTGCCACTTGATGTTGCCGCCGACCATCATGGCGATGCCGATCTCGGACACGATGCGTCCAAAGGCCGTGGCCGCGGCCAGGGCCATGGCGAAGCGCGCCTCGATGAGCGTGGCCAGGAGCAGCTGCCAGCGGTCCGCGCCAAGGGAGAGCAGGGTCTGGGTCAGGCGCGTGTCCGTGGACTCCACAGCCGTGGCGGTCATGGAGACGATGATGGGCAGGCCGAGCAGCGTGAGGCCAAGGGCCATGCCCGGCACGCTGAACAAGAGGCCCCACTCGCCCAGCGGGCCGCGCGAGGTCAAGAGCGCGTAGACCATGAGCCCGATGACCACCGTGGGCAGGGAGAGCATCCAGTCCACGAACAGGCGCACGAAGCGGCGGCCGGGAAAGCGGAAATGCCCCAGGGCGAACCCCAGGGGCAGTCCCATGACCAGGCTGGCGCTGAGCGCCAGGGCCGTGACGATTGCAGTGGTCCAGACCGCCGAGAAGGTCTCGGGGTCCAGCGCCAGCAGCAGCGCCACGGCCGTGCTCAGGCCCTCACTGAAGTAGTCCATGTTCCTCCGCCAGGTGGCGGGCTGCCGCTACTTTGCGGCGTTGGGGGTGAACAGCGACTTGCCCTCGAGCTTGAAGTCGGCGATGGCCTGCTGTCCGGCCTTGGACAGGAACCAGGCCTCAAGCTTCCTGGCGGCCTCGTGCTTGATCTTGCTGCACTTGGGCGCAAGCAGGATGGTGCTGTACTGGTTGCGCAGGACCTTGTCACCCTCGGACAGGATCGCCAGGCCGGACTTGCCGTGGTCCTTGGCCTCAAAGGCGATCCAGGTGCCGCGGTCGGCCAGGGTGTAGGCCCCGCGCTCTGCGGCCAGGCGCAGGGTCACGAGCATGCCCTGGCCCACGCCGATGTACCAGGACTCCTTGTCCGGCAGGGCCAGGCCGGAGCTCTTCCACAGGCTCTGCTCCATCTTGTGCGTGCCGGAGTCGTCGCCACGGCTGGCAAAGAGGGCCTTGGCGCCGGCGATGGCCGTGAGCGCGTCGGCCACGCCCTTGCCCTTGATCTTGGCCGGGTCCTTGACCGGGCCGACCAGCACGAAGTCATTGAACATGAACTCCTTGCGCGAGACGCCATGCCCTTCGTCGATGAATTTCTTCTCCGCAGCCGGGGCATGGACCATGAGGATGTCCACGTCGCAGTTCTTGCCGTGCTCCAGGGCCTTGCCCG
>CAZXZF010000462.1:0-2034 GCA_964645095.1 uncultured Desulfocurvus sp.
GGCCCCAAGGGCATCTGGCGCGACAAGGAGATGGAGCGCGAGGCCGAGGAGACAAAGCGCAGAGAGCTCTCAAGACTCGAGGAAAGCTTCCGCTCCGGGCGGATCACCAAGCTTGAGCACACCATGAAGAAGAGGAACATCGAACAATGAGCGAGGCCATTGTCGACCGCGTGGCCAAGCGCTTCCAGGACTTTGCCGAACCCTACTTAAGCGAGCCCGGCGACGCCTTTGCCTACCGCCTCAAGGTCGAGCACACGGACCGCGTGCGCGCCATCGCCACAGACATCGCCAGCGCCGCTTGCGTGCCTGAGCGCGTGCACCTGGCGGCGCGCATCGCCGCCCTGCTCCACGACGTCGGGCGCTTCCCGCAGTACAGGCAGTACCGCACCTTCCGCGATGCCGAGTCGGCCAACCACGCGCTTTTAAGCGTGCGCCACGCCCTGCGCGAGGACATGCTGAGCGATGTGCCCGGGGACATCCGCCGCCTGGTGCTGGGCGCGGTGTTCCTGCACAACGTGCGCACCCTGCCGACCACCCTGCCCCCGGACATCTTGGCCGTGGCGCGCCTCGTGCGCGACAGCGACAAGCTGGACATCTTCAGCGTCATGATCGCCCATTTCTCCCAGGAGGACCCGGAGCACCCGGAGGTGGCCCTGCACGTGAAGCCCCACCCCACGGCCTATTCCCAGGCTGTGCTGACGGGTCTCCTGAACGGAGAAACAGGCGATTACCGGCGCATCGTCTGGGTCAACGACTTCAAGCTCATGGTCGTGGGCTGGCTGTACGACCTGAACTTCCAGCGCTCCTGCCAGCTGCTCCATGATCTCGGCTACCTGGACACCATCTTCGAGTCCCTGCCAAAAGATCCGCAGCTTCTTGACCTGCGCAGGCAGATCACGGACCACCTTGCCCGCAGGCTGGCTGATGACTAACAGCTTCCGTTGATCCCAACCAGTACGAGCAGGAGCGACCATGAGCCAGACCAGCATGTTGTACGATGTCATCATCCTCGGCTGCGGCCCGGCTGGCATCCAGGCCGCCATCCACGCCTCGCGCAAGAAGGCCAGCGTGCTCATGCTGGGACGCGTGAACAAGAGCAGCCTGTTCTGGGCGCATGTGGAAAACTTCCTCGGAATGTTCAAAACCAGCGGCGAGGACATGCTCAAGACCGGAATCAGCCAGGCCCGGAGCTTCGGCGCCGAGATCTTGGAGGAGGACGCCTTGAGCATCAGCCCCCAGAAACGCTGCTTCGAAATCGAGACCGAGAGCGGCCGCAAGGTCTGCGCGCGCGCCCTTATCCTCGCCACGGGCACCACGCGCAACAAGCTCGGCGTGCCAGGCGAAAAGGAACTCCTCGGGCGCGGCGTGTCCTACTGCGTGGACTGCGACGGCGGGTTCTTCCGGGGCGAGGATGTGGCCATCGTGGGCGGCCAGAGCGCAGCTGCGAGCGGGGCGCTGACACTGCTGCACATGGCCAAAAGCGTGCACCTGGTCTGCGAATCCCTGGATGTTTCGCCCGCATTGCAAGCCAAGCTGCGTGAAAGCGGAGCGACCCTGCACGAGGGCGTCAAGGTCACGGCCATCCACGGCGACAAGCAGGTGGACGGCCTGGCGCTCTCCGACGGCTCAACGCTGCCTGTGGCTGGCGTGTTCATCGAGCAGGGCGCCAAGGGCGTGCTGGAGTTGGCCTCGGCCCTGGGCTTAAGCCTCGATGACAGCATGAAGTACATTGAGACCGACAAGTCCCAGGCCGCCAGCGTGCCCGGCATCTTCGCCGCCGGCGACATCTGCGGCCCGCCCCTGCAAATGGCCAAGGCCGTGGGTGAAGGCTGCGTGGCAGGCACCATGGCCGCCACCTACGCCAAAAACCTCAAGCTGGCCCAGGAAGGCCCGGGCGAAGAGTAGCTGCGCGCACCTCCGGCGGCCGGTGGCCTGAGGCCCCTTGCTCCCCAGGGGGACAAAATCCGCAACAACAAAAAACAGGGCTCCCGCCTCACCAACAAAGGTGCACGTAAAGCCCTGAAATTCTTATGG
>CAZXZF010000463.1:0-1988 GCA_964645095.1 uncultured Desulfocurvus sp.
TCTGGTCGTGCCGGCGGATGCCCTCGATGGCGCCGATGGAGGCCACGCCGTTGCCAATGATCACGTAGGTCATAGCATCCTCATGAGCTTTGCGTTTCGTGACGGACATATGCCTCTCCTAGCGTTCCTCTTGCTTCAACGCCTGATTGGGGCAGGCAGCCACGCAGGCCGGACCGCCGGGACGGTCAAAGCACAGGTCGCACTTGACGATTTTATTCTCCAGCGGGTGCCGGGCGATGGCCCCGAAGGGGCAGGCCATGAGGCAGGACCAGCAGCCCACGCACTTCTCGCGGTCGTACGTGGTGCGGCCGGACTCGCTGTCCTTCTGCAAGGCTCCGGAGATGCAGGCGGCCACGCAGGCGGGCTCGTCGCAGTGGCGGCAGGACAGGGCCACGCAGGTCGGCCCGCCCTCGTGCACGTGCTTGCAGGAGCTCAGGCCCTCGCCCGTGCGCTCCACGGTGTAGGCCAGGATCAGGTCCTTGCTCTTGGAGTGCGCGGTGATGCAGGCCAGCTCACAGATGTGGCAGCCGATGCAGTAGTCCTTGTCGGGGTAGACGCGTTTCATGATGTAGAGTCCCCCTTTTAGCGACCGGCGTGCTTGACGCCGAGGATGTCCATCTCGGTGTCGGAGAGGCCGACCGCGCGGAGCTTGTCGCGGTTGCCGCGCAGGCTCTCGATGGAATTGAGCCCCATGCCGCCGAGCATTTCTTCGATCTCGTGGCCCCAGGCGTGCACCAGGTTGATCATCTTCTTGGCCGCCACGTCCGGGTTCTGGCGCTTGGCCAGCTTGGCGTCGTTGGTGGCGATGCCCCAGGGGCACTTGCCGGTGTAGCACTTGCCGCAGAGGGTGCAGCCGACGGCCAGCAGCGCCGCTGTGGCGAAGTACACGGCGTCGGCGCCCAGGGCGATGGCCTTCACAACGTCGGCGCTGCAGCGGATGCCGCCAGCGGCCACGATGGAGGCGCGGTTGCGGATGCCCTCGTCGCGCAGGCGCTGGTCCACCTGGGCCAGGGCCAGCTCGATGGGGATGCCCACGTTGTCGCGGATCATTCCGGGAGCAGCGCCGGTGCCGCCGCGCATGCCGTCGATGGCCACGATGTCCGCGCCGGCGCGCACGATCCCTGAGGCGATGGCGGCCACGTTGTGCACCGCGGCGATCTTCACGCTGACGGGCACGCGGTACTCGCTGGCCTCCTTCAGGGCGAAGATGAGCTGGTGCAGGTCTTCAATGGAGTAGATGTCGTGGTGCGGGGCCGGGGAGATGGCGTCGGAGCCGAGCGGGACCATGCGCGTGACCGAGACCATCTCGTTGATCTTCTCGCCGGGCAGGTGGCCGCCGATGCCGGGCTTGGCGCCCTGGCCGACCTTGATCTCGATGCCCGCGCCCGCGTTCAGGAAGTCGCGGTGCACGCCGAAACGGCCCGAGGCCACCTGGACGATGGTGTTCTTGCCATACTGGTAGAGGGTCTTGTGCAGACCGCCCTCACCGGTGTTGTAGCAGATGCCGAGCTCGGTCGCGGCGCGCGCCATGGCGATGTGCAGGTTGAAATTGATGGAGCCGAAGCTCATGGCCGAGAACATGAGCGGGTAGTTCAGCTCGATGTTCGGGGAGAGCTTGGTCTTGAGCTTGGGGCTGCCGTCCTTGGACTTGCCGAACTCGAGCTTCACCGGCTTTGCGCCCAGGAAGGTCTTGAGCTCCATGGGCTCGCGCAGCGGGTCGATGGACGGGTTGGTGACCTGGCTGGCGTCGAGCAGGAGCTTGTCCCAGTAGACCGGGATGTTTCCCACCGGGCTGCCCATGCCGGTCAGGAGCACGCCGCCGGTGTCGGCCTGCTTATAGATGTACTTGATGAACTCCGGCTTCCAGAGGGCGTTGTCCTTGAACTCGGACTTCTTCTTCTGGATCAGAAGCGCCGAGGTGGGACAGAGCGCCTCGCAGCGGTGGCAGCCGACACACTTGGCGTTGTCGTGCATGACCTTCTGGCGCG
>CAZXZF010000464.1:0-1968 GCA_964645095.1 uncultured Desulfocurvus sp.
TACCCCCTGAAGGCCCTGGCCCAGGACCAGCTGCGCGGCTTCAACGAGTTGCTCGACGGGTTGCCGGGCGCATTCCCGGCGGCGAAACGGCCAACGGCAGCCATCTACGACGGCGACACCAAGCCCTCGGCCCGGGCCAAGATCCGCAAGAAGCCGCCCAACCTCATCCTGACCAACCCGGAGATGCTGCACCTGTCGCTGCTGCCGCACCACGGCACCTGGGCCCAGGTATTCGCCACGCTCACGCACATCGTCATCGACGAGGTGCACACCTACCGCGGCGTGCTGGGCGCGCACATGAGCCAGGTGCTGCGGCGCATGCAGCGCATCTGCCGCTACTACGGCTCGGACCCGGTCTTCGTGTTCTGCTCGGCCACGGTGGGCAACCCGGCGGAACTCTGCCAGCTGCTCACCGGCCTTGAGCCCGTGGCCGTCACCGCCAGCGGCGCGCCAGCCGGGGCGCGGCACATGGTCTTCCTGAACCCCGAGGATTCGCCCGCCACCGCGGCCATCCAGTTGTTGCAGGCGGCGCTCTCGCGCGGGCTCAAGACCATCGTCTACGCCCAGAGCCGCCGCATGACCGAGCTCATCGCCATGTGGGCCAGCGAAAAGAGCGGGGCGTACCGCGAGCGCATCAGCGCCTACCGCGCGGGCTTTCTGCCCGAGGAACGCCGCGAGATCGAGGCGCGCATGGCCTCGGGCGATCTGCTGGCGGTCATCAGCACCAGCGCGCTGGAGCTGGGCATCGACATCGGCGGGCTGGACGTCTGCATCCTGGTGGGCTATCCCGGCAGCGTCATGGCCACCCTGCAGCGCGGCGGGCGCGTGGGCCGCGCCCGGCAGGAGTCGGCGGTGGTCCTTGTGGCCCAGGAGGACGCCCTGGACCAGTACTTCATGCGCCACCCCGAGGACTTCTTCGCCCGCCCGCCGGAGCGCGCCGTGCTGAACCCGGAGAACCCGGTGATCCTGCCGCGCCACCTCATCTGCGCCGCCGCCGAACTGCCGCTCGTGCAGAACGAGCCGTATCTGCGCCCGCCCGGCGTGCGCGCGGCCCTGGACAGGCTCATTGCCACGGGCAAGCTCTACTGGAGCGCCGATGGCCGCGACATCATCTCCCCGCGCAAGCGCCCCCAGCGTGACGTGGACCTGCGGGGCGCGGGCTCGCAAGTCTCCATCGTCGTGGCTGAGGGCGACGCCGAAACCGGGGCCGTCATCGGGGCCGTGGACAGCTTGCGCGCCTGCCGCGAAACCCATCCCGGCGCGGTGTACCTGCACCGGGGCCGCACCTGGCTGGTGGAGTCCCTGGACCTGCCAGGGGCCACGGTCAAGGTCCGCGCGGCCCGCGTGGGCTATTCCACCCGCGTGCGCTCCACCAAGGACACCGAGATTCTGGAGATCTACGACCGGCGCGAGGTGCTCGGGACACGCTTCACCCTGGCGCGGCTGCGCGTCACCGAGCAGGTCACCGGGTACGAGAAACGTTCCACGCGCGGCGGCAATCTGCTGGGCATGGTGCCGCTGGACCTGCCACCCAGCGTGTTCGAGACGGAAGGGCTCTGGCTCGACGTGCCGGACGAGGCCCGCCGCCGCGCCGAGGACCAGTACCTGCACTTCATGGGCGGCATCCATGCCCTGGAGCACGCGGCCATCGGCATCCTGCCCCTGCTCGTCATGACCGACCGCAATGACTTGGGCGGCATCAGCACCCCCCTGCACCCGCAGACCGGCGGCGCTGCGGTGTTCATCTACGACGGCATGCCCGGCGGCGCGGGTTTGACCAGAGAAGCTTTCAGCCGCGCGGAAGAACTGCTTGAGCGCACCCTGGCAGTCGTGCGCGACTGCCCCTGCGAGCTGGGCTGTCCAAGCTGCGTGCATTCGCCCAAATGCGGCTCCGGCAACCGGCCCATGGACAAGGCCGCTGCGGCCTTTCTGCTGCGTGAGCTGTCCTGCGGCGCGCCCGGCCCGGAT
>CAZXZF010000465.1:0-1960 GCA_964645095.1 uncultured Desulfocurvus sp.
TCGTCATCGCGCCCTGCCACAACTGCTGGGACGCCATCCGCGACCTTGAGGAAGAGTTCAAGATCGGCATCAAGTGGAGCTTCCTCAAGCCGCTGGTCATCAGCATGATGATCGTGCCCGATCACCTGAAGCCCGCGGAAGAAGAGTAGACCCAAAGAGCATACAGCGCCGGGGGAGGGAGGCTTGCCCGCCCTCCCCCGCGCGCGTCATTGAGCAACCCCCTCGGAGAGTCCATGCGCCTGAGCACCAAAAGCCGGTACGGCACCCGCATGCTCATCGACATCGCCGAGAACTACCACGACGGCCCGGTGTCCGTGGCCGAGATCGCCTCGCGCACGGGCATCAGCGAAAAGTACATGGAGAAGCTCATCCGGCGGCTCAAGCGCGCCGGCCTGGTCTTAAGCAAGCGCGGCCCCAAGGGCGGCCACATCCTGGCCAAGCCTGCGGGCCACATCACCGTGGGCGATGTGGTGCGCGCCCTGGAGGACTGGGTGGTTTTGAAGGGCTGCTCGGCGGGCAAGGACGCCTGCGACACCTGCGCCCGCCAGAGCACCTGCCCCACCAAAACCGTTTGGGAACAGGCCAACACGGCCATGTTCCAGACGCTCGACAGCTACACCCTGCACAGCCTGCTCAAGTCTGGCCTCTAGCCCGGCCTTTTCCCCCTCTTTCGCCTCCCCCCGCCGTCTCGAACGTTTTGTCCGAGTGCTCCACAATATTTGCGTCCATATCTTGCCCTAGTGGAGAATCTTGGGTAGGTATGAAAGCTAAGGCTCACTGGGACGCCGCGCAAGGCGCAGACGTTTTGCGGCGGGCAACGGTTTGCGCGGAAATCAGCGCGATAAATCAGTCTGTTGGAGGTTCCACCCCATGCTCAAGAATCTGAAGCTCGGAACGAAACTGCTCGGCGGCTTCCTGCTCACGGCGGCCATCACCCTGGTTGTGGGCACCCTGGCTTATGTCCAGCTCACCGCGCTTGCGCACAAGAGCGCGGACATCAGCAACGCCGACCTGCCCGGCGTGCGCCAGTCCCTGACCCTCAAAAGCGAGGTGCTGGTCGTGGGCCAGGCCCTGCGCACCCTCATGAGCGCCGAGGTGCCCAAGGCCGACCGCGAGCGTCAGCTGGTGAACATCGAAAAGTCCCGCGAACGCACGGCCGCAGCCGTGGAAGCCTACGCCAAGCTCGACGTGGACCCCGAGGCCAAGACCCTGTTCCAGGACTTCAAGGCCAAGATCGCCGCCACCCGCGAGGCCAACAACAAGGCCCTGGAGCTGGCCAAGAAGCTGGACGACAGCGACCTTCTCCAACCCGACGAACTCCAGGGCGACCTGCAGCTCTTCCGCGGCGACCACTACGCCTTGCAGGTGAAAATCCAGGACATGATCCTGGGCGGCAAGGTCTTCGAGGGGGGCGAGGACCCCACGGCCTGCAACTTCGGCAAATGGGTGGCCTCCTTCAAGACGGGCAACCCGGTGCTGAACGAGGCCCTGCAGTCCATCAAGCAGCACCACGACGCCTTCCATAAGTCCGTAACGGAGATCAAGAAGGTCGCGGCCGACAAGGGCGGCAACGCCAAGGCCAAGGCCATCCTGGAAGGCGTCACGAAGCCTGCCGCGCTGCATGTGTTTGAGGGTTTCGGCAAGATGAGCAAGGAAGCCAAGCTGTCCCAGGACCTGTTCAGCAGCATGGCCGAGGTGCTCTTTGGCGAATCGCGCACCAGGATGAACGCGGCCCTGGCCGCTGCCGACGCCCTGGCCGCGCACCACAAGAAGGTGGCCGAGCAGGCCAGCTCGGACCTTGCCACCAGCGCCGCGCTCAGCAAGTCCGTGGCCCTGGGGGGCATGGTCCTGGGCGTGCTCCTCGCCGTGGGCCTGGGGCTCATCCTCACCCGCAGCATCACGCGGCCGGTGATGCAGGGCGTGGCCTTTGCCAAGGCCATGGCCGAGGGCGACTTCACCC
>CAZXZF010000466.1:0-1950 GCA_964645095.1 uncultured Desulfocurvus sp.
ACGTTGATGACGATGGACGGGATGCGCCGCTCCTCCATCTTCAGGGCAAAGGGGCGGAACAGGGTGTGGGCGGCGGCGTCCTGGGCGGTGAGGCAGCTGATCTTCATTGTTGCTCCGGGTGGGGCGCATGGCCGAGCCTGGGTTATTTCACTAATTTCAGTATAGGCGCGAACTTGGGAGAATTGCAAGCAGGAGTGCCTGCCCGCCGGAGGACTGGCTGAATGTTTCCCGGGCGCGGGCGAAAGATGGCCCGGCGCAGGGTGGACCTGGCCGGGCCGGAAGGCTTTGCCCTTGCGGGCTGTTGCCAGGCGGGTGGACCGCCGGTTTTGGGGTGGAGAGGGCCGCGCCTGCGGCCCCTTCGGGGCAGTTAGGCCAGCAGGGTCACGGAGGCCTGGCCGGAACTCACGCCGGCAACCAGGGCCGAGAGCGCCTGGCTGCCGCCGAAGCTGGTCACGGCCAGGATCATGTCGCCGGTGGACAGGTTGTACTCGGCCACGGCAGAGTCGAAGTAGCCCGCGTCATCAACGGCGGCGATGGCGTCTGCGCTGCGGTAGAGGAACAGCTGCTGGCCGGGCACGCCGCCCATGAGCCGCATGAAGGAAGGGTCGTAACTCACGATGGTTCTCCTTGTGCTAGAGGTTGGCGCTTAGGCGGCCAGGGTGGCGTCGTCGTCGCAGTCGATCTCGACCACGCCGTCCTCGTCGATGAGGGCCGCACCGGCGGAGAGCAGGTGGTCCACCAGGTGGGCGGCCTTCTCGGGCACCCAGTCGGTGAAGACCTTGACCTCCTGGCCCTCGGCCAGGCCGATGGCGTTGCGGTGGTACAGGAAGCACTTGCGCGTGCCCGCCACCAGCGGCAGGCCGGTGTGGAACATCCAGGTGATGCCGAGCCAGGTGCGGCTCTCGGTGCCCTTGAGCCAGGGGTAGCGGTCGCCCGCGAAGTCGGCGCTCTTGAACTCGCTGATGTCGAGGAGCTCGTTCCACTGGTGCGCGCCGACCACGGCGAAGCGGTTGGCGTCGTCGGGCACGTCCCGGCTGTTGAGCTGGGCAAAGGCCTCCAGGATCTTGGCCTTGGTCAGGCCGGTGCCTGCCTCGGCCACGATGTTGGCGGTCTGGTCGAGCTTGGCCATGATCAGCTCGTCGATCTTGCGGCCCAGGGCATAGGCCCCGGCGTTGGCCACGACCAGGCGCTCGTCGGTGTTGGTCTTGAGCTCGTCGAGCTTGTCCACGTAGTCCGCGCCGTACCAGTCCTCGAGCGTGGCGGTGACCGTGGAGTGGGCGACGTTCATGAGCGGCACGTTGCCGTGGCGGGTCTTCTTGCCCGCCGCGCCCTTGCCGTTCTTCTGGAACACGGCCGTGGCGCCCTGGACCTTGGTCTTCAGGCGCACGGTGTTGCGCAGCTTGCTGCCGCGCTGCTGGTAGGCCTCATGCACATCGGCCACGTACTGGGCGATGAAGGCGTTGGTGATGCTGGTGGACATGCAATCCTCCGGAATTTGGGGTGACAGGATTGCCGGGTGTCCCAAAGGCTTCGCCGCGCGCCGCTGGAGGTGGCCAAGGACCAAGGGGGAGGCTCTGACAGGGAAGGCGCTCCGGCGCGCGGCGAAGCGGGGGCCGGGTGCGGACCCACAGCGGGTCTGCTGGCGGCAGTATACCCCGGCTTTTGCCCGTGGACAAAAATACCCTGTTTTTGGCCGCAAAAAGGACAAAAATTCCCCCTTGACAGGGTTTGGGGAAGGGTGCCTTGGGACGCGTTGCGGGGCGTGCGGCGGACGGGCGCTGTTGTTGACGGCCCTGCGCCCGGCGTGCATAAGGCTCCGGTGTGCCGCCCCCTTCCGGCGGGCCAACCCGAACCCTTCGCGAGGTGTCCGTGCGCATCCGTCCCGAAACCCCGGTCGACCACGCCGCCATCCGCGAGATCAACATCGCGGCCTTTGCCGACCATCCCTTC
>CAZXZF010000467.1:0-1944 GCA_964645095.1 uncultured Desulfocurvus sp.
CGGCTCATTGGAGTGAACACCGCCATCTACAGCCCTTCGGGTGCCTCCGCCGGAGTTGGTTTCGCCATTCCCGTGGACACAGTGAACAAAGTGGTTCCCGCGCTGATCGCCAAGGGGAAGTACACCCGCCCGTCACTCGGCATCATGGTGGACCAGCGTCTGAATGACATGGCCACCAGCCGGATGGGCATCAAGGGTGTGCTTGTGCTTGGGGTGCAACCCGGCTCCGGAGCTGCCGCCGCCGAGCTTGTCGCCGCGAACTTCTCAAAGGACGGTTCCTTTGTCCCTGGCGACATCATCACGGCGGTGGAGGACAAGCAGATAGACAGTGTGCAAGGACTGCTCTCACGACTGGATGACTTCCAGATTGGGGAGAACATCCGACTGACTATTCTGCGGGGAGACAAGCACATGGAGCGCAAGGTCCAGCTCCAGGCAGAGGGAGCTGTGAAGCGTTAGCCGCCCCCCTGACGAGGATGACCAAATATCTGCCCCTTTGTAGCCGCCCATGCCGCGAGCAGACCCCGAGTGGCGGCAGCCGTGGCCTCGGGGCGGAAGGATGCCCTTGAACCCTGAAATGCGAGACTCGTGTATGGTGATCTGTTCCACCAAGAAGGCCATGGAGACTTGCCCTGTCCTCTCCATCTTCCCCACCGCCACAGAGGGCGCGCATGCGCAGCGGGCGAAGATCAGCCGACTTCAACTGGACCCAGGCCAGGCCGGACCCGCCTGTTCAGAGAGCGGGGCCGCAACTGGGCGCAGCACGCCCCCGCGCCTAAAGTACACCGGAAACCCATGATGCGGCGACAGCTTTTCCTGGTCGTTGCGGCGGCCCTCGGCGCGTGGGTGGGCTACGCCAATCCCTGGGCGCAGTTCCCTCTGGCTGTGTTGGCCTTGCCTGCGGGGCTGGCGGCGTTGGGATTGGACGCGGAGAGTCCCTGGATTGCGTTCAAGCGTGCCTGGGTGGCCGGGACCTTGGCCGCCTTGGGGTGCCTGTATTGGGTATACTGGCCGGTGCAACGCTATGGAGGAGTGCATTGGCTCATGGCCCTGCCGTTGCCAGTCCTCCTGGCCATGATCATGGCCGTATACTTCGGTCTATTCGGCATGGTGGCGCAAGTGGCGGGGAAGCGCCTGCCCCCACTCCAGGCCCTGCCATGCCTGGGCCTGGCTTGGACCCTCTTGGAACTTGCCATGGCCACCCTGCTTTCCGGCTTCCCCTGGCTGACCCTGTCGGCGGCCTTTGTGCGCTGGCCCATCACCACGCAACTCGCCGCGTATATCGGCGGCCATGGCCTCTCCGGCGTGTTGGCCCTCATCGCGGCTGGCGCAATGATGGCAAGGCGCTCAAGGTCCTGCGCGGTCGTTGCCTTTGCCACAGCGCTCCTGGTCTGCGGCCTGGGATGGCTGCGCATACGGTCATATTCGGAATCCACGCCGCCACGCACCGTGGCCATTATTCAAGGCAACATCGACCAGGGCCTCAAGTGGAATCCGGCTTACCAACAGCGCATCGTTGCGAAGTATATATCCTTGAGCCGCAGCGTGCTTGCGGAGAACCCGGACCTCATCGTCTGGCCAGAAACCTCCATGCCGTTCTACTTTCAGGACAACACGCCTTTGCGCACCCCGGTCCTCGATTTCCTGCACGCCACCAATGCGAGCCTCGTCCTCGGTTCACCGGCCTATGAGGCAAAGCCCACTGGGCCGCCCACCCTGTTCAACCGCGTCTATCTGCTGACTGGATCAAACTCAACGCCCCGGTGGTACGATAAGGAACATCTCGTGCCATTTGGCGAATACATGCCTTTCGCCGACTGGTTGCCCCTCCAAAAGCTGGTGAATGGCGTGGGCGATTTTGCACCTGGCCGGAACGAGACGAAGTTCATCGCCGGGGACTTTGTCCTTGGGGCGCTCATCTGCTACGAAGCCATCTTCGCGGGA
>CAZXZF010000468.1:0-1939 GCA_964645095.1 uncultured Desulfocurvus sp.
TTGAACGGGTCTTCCCAGGCCTTCTTGTTGGCGATGAGCCGGGTGTTGGTGAACAAAAGGTCCTCGATGATCTTGAGCCCGTGGGCGCGGATGGTGGTGCCGGTCTCGGTGACCTCGACAATGGCGTCGCACAGGCCCTCGACCACCTTGGCCTCGGTGGCGCCCCAGGAGAAGCTGACCTCCACCGGGATATTGCGCTCGGCGAAGTAGCTCTTGGTGAACTGCACCAGCTCGGTGGCGATCTTCTTGCCCGCCAGGTCCTCGGGCTTGGTGTAGGGCGAGTCCCCGGCCACGGCCAGCACCCAGCGCGCCGGGCGGTTGCTGACCTTGGAGTAGACCAGGTCGCTGACCACCACCACGTCGGAGTTGTTCTCCAGAATCCAGTCCTTGCCGGTGAGCCCGCAGTCCAGCACGCCCTGTTCGACGTAGACGCTCATCTCCTGGGCGCGGCACATGGAGCAGGAGATCTCGTCGTCGTCGATGTCCGGGAAGTAGTTGCGGGAGTGCAGGCGGATCTTCCAGCCGCTTTTTTCGAAGAGCTTGATGGTGGCGTCCTGGAGCGAGCCCTTGGGCACGCCCAGCTTGAGTTTTTTGGTGGTGCTCATTTTCCGTAGACCTCCTTGGGGTCGAAAACCATGGGCGAGCACTCGCGTTCGGTGCCGCCGGAAAGTTCGCGGTAGAAACAGCTTTTGCGGCCGGTGTGACAGGCCGCCCCGCCCACTTGGGTCACCTGGACCAGCACCGTGTCGGCGTCGCAGTCCAGGCGGATGGTATGCACCTTCTGCACGTGGCCGGAGGTGCCGCCCTTGTGCCAGAGCGTGCCCCTGCTGCGGCTGTAGTAGTGGACCTCGCCGGTCTCGAGGGTCTTGTCCCAGGCCGCCTCGTTCATGTAGGCGAGCATGAGCACTTCTCCGGTCGCCAGCTCTTGGGCGATGACCGGCACCAGGCCTTGGCACTTGGCAAAATCTGGTCGGAGCATGAAAACCTCTCGCTTGGGTATCTTTCGGGCGTGCGGGCGGCGGGCAAAATTGAGCGCCCACGCGCGCGCCAGAGGCGCTTCTTATGCGATACGCGCGCGGTTGTCCATGCTGCGGGAGCAGGGGGGCGGGTTGGTCTGCCTGCTGGGGCGGGCCTGGGCCTCAGCGCACGCCGCGCTCGGCCAGGAAGGGGGCGTAGCGGCCGTCCACGGCCTGGATGTGCCCGGCCAGCCAGGACAAAAGGAAGCCCAGGGCCTGGTGCGCCAGTTCCGGGGTCGCCATTTGCCCGGACAGGCGCTCCAGGGCCTCCAGGAACTCCCGGTGGGCCTGGCGGTGGCTCTCGCGCTCCGGGTAGCCGTGCTCTTCCAGCAGGCCTTCCTCGGTCTCGAAATGGTAGCGCGCATAGGTGCGCATGCTGTCCAGGCCGTCCAGCAGCGCCTCGCGGGCATGGCCCTGGGCCAGCTTGCCCTGCATGTTGTTGATGATCTCAAAAAGGTAGCGATGCTGTGCGTCGATAGCTTCCACGCCGATCTTGAGCGAGCCGTCCCAGCAGACTATGGCCATGGCTTACCTCCAGAGAGTTGTTCCTGTTTTCCGCATACACCATTCCAGCCCTCCGGCAAAGAAAATTTATGGAAAAATTGCAGGCGGAAATCATCCCCAGGGGGCAGGACAAACGTATCCTCCAAACCGGTTGGGAATATCTTGTGCCGGGAATCACATAAATCGTAACCCCTTGATAAGTGACGAAGGGCTATGAAAAAGATATCCTACTGAACTGAGAGTTTCGAGAAAATGCCCTTGACGAGTTTGCCGGAATTGGGTACTCACGGGTAAGGCATTATTTCCTACTAGTTTGGGGTGAAAAGGGGCGGGGCGACTGTCCGCGCCGACTTCTCGGCGTTCACCATGATCGGGCTAACCCTCTCAACGTACGAGGCAAGGAACAACAACATGGAAAA
>CAZXZF010000469.1:0-1937 GCA_964645095.1 uncultured Desulfocurvus sp.
GCGAAAAGACGCGCCTGCACATGGCCCGGCTCTCGCCCGAGACCATCCAGCGCCTGCAGGCCCTGCTGCCGTCCTATGCCGCAGTGTACAACCCCGTGGACATCATCGGCGACGCCAATGCCGAGCGCTTCCGCAAGGCCCTGGAGATCGTGCTGGACGATCCCCTGGTGCATGCCGTGCTGCTGCTCCTGACGCCCACGGCCATGGTCGAGATCGAGGCCACGGCCACGGCGGTGGTGCACCTGGCCAGGCGCTCGGAAAAGCCCGTGGTGTCCTGCCTCATGGGGCACACCCATGTCTACGACGGCAAGCGCATCCTGCGCCAAGCCGGACTGCCGTGCTACGCCTTCCCTGAACCGGCCATGCGCAGCATCGAGGCCATGTACACCTACGCCTTGTGGAAGCAGAAGCCCGTGCCTGTGTACGAGTCGCCCCCGCGCGACAGGGAGGCTGCGGGCCGGGTCATCGAAGAGGCGCTGGCGCGCGGCCAGAGCGAGATCGTGGAGTTCCAGGGCCGCGATGTGCTGAGCGCCTACAACCTGCCCACGCCCCGGACCGTGCTTGCCCGCAGCAGCGACGAGGCCGTGCGCGCGGCCCTGGACATGAACGGCCCGGTGGCGCTCAAGATCGCCTCGCCGCAGATCTCCCACAAGACCGACGTGCACGGGGTGGCGCTGCATCTTGTTGGCGAGGCCGCAGTCCGCCAGGCTTTCTGGGACATCACCGCCAACACCCAGCGCCTGCGGCCCGACGCCTACATCGCCGGGTGCCTGGTGCAGGAAATGGCCCCGAAGGACGCCCAGGAGGTCATCTGCGGCTTCAAGCGCGACGAGCAGTTCGGGCCGCTTTTGATGTTCGGCCTGGGCGGCATCCACGTCGAGATACTCAAAGATGTGGCTTTCCACCTGAACCCCTTGAGTCGCGACGACGCTTTTGGCATGATCCGGTCCATACGGTCGTACATGCTGCTCAAGGGCGTGCGCGGCACCGCGTGCGTCAACTTGAACACGCTAGCGGACGTGCTCCTGGCCCTGTCCGCCCTGGCCCAGGATTTTCCGCAGGTCTACGAGGCGGAGTTCAACCCGGTTCTTGTGAACTTTGACCGCGCACTTGTCGCGGACATGCGCATGACGCTGCGCGCGTAGGCGTTTGGCGAGAGAGGAGGATACAATGGTCGGCGTGTATATCGGCTCCACTTCGGGGTATTCCGGAAAGAATCTCATCGCCATGTCCCTTGGGCTGCGCTTCAAGAAAGAGGGGCTGCGCGTGGGCTACATGAAGCCCGTGGGCGCTGTGCCGCGCAAGGAAAACGGCCAGCCCGGCGACGAGGACGCCTTTTTCCTCCAGGAAGTCCTGGGCCTGCGCCAGGACCCGGAACTGGTGACGCCTGTGGTCGTGACGCGCGAGTTCACCGTGCGCGCCTTCAGTTCGGACATCGGCGACCTCATGCCCGGCATTGTCTCGGCCTACGCTGAACTTTCCCGCGACAAGGACGTCATGATCATCGCCGGCTCGGGCAATCTGCTGGGCTCCGGCACCTACTGCGGCCTGGACGGGGTCAGCGTGTCGCGCGCGCTCGGGGCCAAGGCCCTGGTCATCGACCGCTACCAGAACGAGCTCAGGTACGACTACGTGCTGCGCTGCCAGGAGGCCCTGGGCGACAACCTCGCCGGGGCCATCCTGAACGACATCCCGGACCACTACCGGCCCGAGGTGGACGACCTCATCGTGCCCTTCTTCAAGCGCAAGGGCGTGGACGTGCTCGGGGTCATCGCCTCGGACCCCATCATGAGCGCCATCAAGGTCAACGACCTGGCCGAACGCCTGGGCGGCAAGATCATCTCCGCGCACCACAAGGCCGACCGCGTGGTGGAGAACTTCCTCATCGGCACCATGCAGGTGGAGAACTTCCTGACGCACTTCATGCGCCACAAGAA
>CAZXZF010000470.1:0-1194 GCA_964645095.1 uncultured Desulfocurvus sp.
CGGGCCTGTACCTGGCTGGGCAGATCAACGGCACCTCGGGCTATGAGGAGGCCGCGGCCCAAGGGCTCTGGGCCGCGCTCAACGTGTTTTGCGCCCAGCAAGGCCTGCCGCCCTTCCTGCTTCGGCGCGACCAGGCCTACATGGCCGTGCTGGTGGACGACCTGGTGACGCGCGGCACGAGCGAGCCCTACCGCATGTTCACCTCCCGCGCCGAGCACCGCCTGCTCCTGCGCGAGGGCAACGCCGACGAACGCCTGACCTCCCTGGGCCATCAGCTGGGCCTGGCGGGCGGGGACAGGCTGGCCCTGTACCTGGCCAAGCAGAAGAGTCTGGAGGACGTGCTGGCGGCCTTCGAGGCCGTCCACATCCGCCCGGACGCGCCCACCCGCGACCTGCTCGCCAGCATCAATGCGGCCGTGCCGGGCAAGCTCGTGTCCCTGGCCGCCCTGCTGCGCCAGCCCCAGCTGCGCATCCGGGACCTGGCCGTGTTCTGGCCGGAGCTGACCCAGGTGGACCCGGTTGTGCTGGAGGAAGCCGAGACGCGCATCCGCTACGCCAGCTACCTCACGCGCGAGGCCGAGCTGGTGGAGCGCAGCCGCGGCCTGGAAGGCCAGGCCCTGCCGCCGGACCTTGAGTATGCATCGGTTTCGGGCCTGACGCGCGAGGCCGTGGAGAAGCTCTCCCGCATCCGCCCGGCCACCCTGGGCCAGGCCGGACGCATCGCGGGCCTCACCCCCGCTGCCGTCACCTGCGTGGAGATCCACCTGCGCAAGCTCGGCCTGCTCGGCCGCAGCGCGCTCCACCAAGCGCCCTCGCCCGCACAACCTTGACATTGCCCCTGTCGCGAAATATCTTAAATCTTTCGAAGACATTCATGGCGGGATGAAGCTGGGCTTCTGGCCCGCTCATCCGCAGGAGCAGACATCTTGGACGACGGCTCAACCGGCAATATACTCTCGGCCATCCGCAATCTTTTCCGCAAAACCGACACCCCGCTGGAAGAATGCCTCCGGGATGCCCTGGAAGAGGGCGACATCCCGCTGGACGACATCCGCATCCTGAACAACGTGCTGGAGCTGGAGGACAAGCTCGCCAGCGAGGTCATGGTGCCCCGGCCGGACATGGTCTGCATCGAGCTTAGCAGCACCCTCACCGAGGCCGCGGAGCTCATCGTCCAGCACGGGCATTCGCGCA
>CAZXZF010000470.1:1204-1937 GCA_964645095.1 uncultured Desulfocurvus sp.
TCCACGCCAAGGACATCGTCGGCCCGCTCATGCTGCCCCCTGGGCAGCAGCCGCCCCTTGTGAGCATCATCCGGCCCACCTACTACGTGCCGGAGACCACGAACCTGAAGACCATCCTGCACGACATGCAGTCGCGCAAGAGCCACCTGGCCATCGTCACCGACGAGTACGGCGGCACGGCGGGCATCCTGACCCTGGAGGACGTGCTGGAGCAGATCGTGGGCGAGATCGGCGACGAGCACGACGCCATGCGGCCCGAGGACGTGCAGGTTCTGGCCGACGGCAGCCAGCTCGTGTCCGGGCGGCTGACGCTCGACGAGATCAACGAGCGTTTCGGCCTGGAGCTGGCCTCGGACCAGGTGGAGTCCATTGGCGGCCTCGTCAGCGAGCTCGCCGGGTACATCCCGGCCCAAGGCGAATCCGTGGTGCTTGGCCCATGGCGCTTCCTGGTCCACGAGGCCGATGCAAAGCACATCGAAACACTGCGTGTGGAACGCGCCGAATAGGACCGCCATGCAGCCGCGCCTCTTCTTCATTCTGGCCACGGCCCTGGGCACCTGGCTGGGACATGCCAATCCGCTTGTGCAGCTGCCCCTGGCCGCCCTGCTCCTGCCCGCCGGGCTCCTGGTCCTGGGCCAGGCCGCCGAAACCCCCAAGGACGCCTTCCGCCAGGCCTGGCTGGCGGGCTCCCTGGCCGCCCTGGGCTGCCTGTACTGGGTCTACTGGCCGGTGG
>CAZXZF010000471.1:0-1935 GCA_964645095.1 uncultured Desulfocurvus sp.
TGGCCAGCGTCATCTGCGGGGTCATCGGCTCGCTGGTGGTGGTCAACCGCATCGTGTTTTTGGCCGGGGGCGTGGCCCACGCCTCGTACGGCGGGGTGGGGCTGGCCTTTTTCCTGGGCCTGCCCGTGCTGCCCGTGACCTTGGGCTTCTCCACCGCAGCGGCCCTGGGCATGGCCTGGGTCACGCTGGACGCCCGCGAGCGCTCGGACACGGTCATCGGCGTGCTCTGGGCCGCGGGCATGGCGCTGGGCATCATCCTGCTCGACCTGACGCCGGGCTACAACTCCGACCTCATGAGCTACCTCTTCGGCAGCATCCTGGCCGTGCCCGGGAGCGACCTCATGCTCATGGCCGGGCTCTCGGTCGTGGTGCTGGTGCTGGTGGCCCTGTTCTCGCGCGGGCTCTTGGTCATGAGCTTCGACGCCGAGTTCGCGCGTTCGCGCGGGGTGCCGGTGCGCTTCCTGCATTTTCTGCTCATGGGCCTGGTGGCGGTGTGCGTGGTCATGGTCATCCGCGTGGTCGGCCTGATCCTGGTCATGGCGCTCTTGACCATCCCGCCCTTCATGGCCGAGCGCCGGGCCAGCTCGCTTCCGGGCATGATGCTCCTGTCCGCGGCCCTGAGCGCGGTCTTCTGCGTGGCCGGGCTGTATCTTTCCTTTGCCCTGGACCTGACCTCCGGGGCCTCGATCATCGCCGTGGCCTGCCTGGGCTTTGTGCTGTCCCTGGCCTGGCCGGTGAAGAGAAGCGCTGGCCGAAGCGATGGCCGAAGCGGGGCTCAGTCATGAGCCGCCTGGACGAGTCTGTGCAGGTCCGGGAGCTGGCCCGGCACATCCGGCGCATGGCCATGCTGGTGCGCGCCGCCGCTGACCTGGCCCAGGCCCAGGCCGCGTCCACGGGTGATTCCACGGGCGGTATTCCAGGGGACGGCCTTTCCGGGGGTGGCTGCTCGTCCAGTGGATGCACGCCCAGCGGCAGTGCCGGGGCCGGCTGCTCCAAGGCCGGTTGCGCCGCCAGCGCAGGCGCGCAGCCCCCGCACGAGAGGCAGGCCGCCGGGCCGGGCTGGTGGGTGCTGGCCCAGGGCGGGGTGCTCGACGAGTCGGATTTCACCGCGCGCGAGGCCGCGCGCGAGGCGCTGCTTGAGCGGGTGCGCCGGGCAGGCATCCTGGTGGGCGAGAACGTCTGGGTCTGGGACCTGTCGGGCCGGGCGCAGCTGGTGCTGACCACCCTGCCGACGCTTGAGCGCGCGCGCAAGCTGGCCCAGCGCCTGCGCGAAAAGGGCCTGGCCATCGTGGTGCGCCGGGAGATGCCCGAGGGGCCGAGCACCCGCTGAGTCTTTCTGGCGTTGAACTGAATCGGTGTTGATAAGACTCGGCGTGAATCCGAATCAGAGTTAATCCGAGTCGGTGTTGACCTGGCTGGCGATGAGCCCCAGCTTCCTCAGCTCCTCGGGGATCTGGCCGGGGCGGAAGGGCTTGGTCATGTAGGACAGGGCCTGGCCCTGCACAAAGGCGCGCGAGGCCGTCTGGTCGTCGTCCAGGCCGGTGGTGACGATGACCGGCACGCGCCTGTCCTGCGGCACGGCAAACCTGTCCTCCAGGGCGCGCAGCTGCTCCAGGGCCTGCAGGCCGTTCATGCCCGGCAGCACGATGTCCAGGAAGACCACGTCAAAGGGCAGGCCCTGCTCCAGCGCGCTCTGCTGGGCCAGCACGGCGTCCTCGCCCGAGGCCGCTGTCTGGCAGTCGCCCAGGCCGCGCAGGGAGAGCAGCAGAAATTCCCGGTTCACGGGCTCGTCTTCCACGATCAGGATGCGCAGCATCGTCCTTGTCCCCTTTGCGGCCTGCGGCCCTGCGCCGCTGTTGGGCTAGCCCTGGGGCCGCGCGCCCAGCTCCATGACGGATTCGAAGAGGAAGTGGTCCACCACGTGGCAGAGCATGT
>CAZXZF010000472.1:0-1929 GCA_964645095.1 uncultured Desulfocurvus sp.
CCTTCTCCGGCCTGGAGCTGGGCCAGGGCGGCACGGTGATCCGCAGCATCGCCCCGGTGTTTAACGCGGGCAAGCACGTGGGCAGCGTGGAGGCGGCCATGAACATCGTGGACGTCCTGCAACGGCTCACCCTGCCCCAGGACTACGGCATCGTCTTCGTGCTCGACAAGAGCTACAAAAAACTGTGGGAGGGCGGCCTGGAGCGGGCCACCTTCGACAACTGGGTGATGGTCAAGAGCCTGGGCGATGCCGACGCCCACCTGGCCGACAAGGCCCTTGATGAGGGGGGCACCACGGGCCGCGTGGATAACTTCCTGTTCCGGCTCATCCCTGTGGACGACTTCCAGGGCCGCCAGATCGGCTACCTTGTGCTGACCTACAACGCCGGGGCCGCCGTCCAGCAGAACGCCATGAGGACCTTCTGGTTCGGGCTGTTGGCCGTGGTCGGCGCGGTCTCCATGTGGCTGATGCTGTTTGTCAACGTGCGGCGCATCATGAAGTTTCTGGAGCGCTTGAAGAAGCTCATCCTGGCCTCCCACGGCAGCGATTTCGTGGAGCGCTTCGAGTCCGACCACGTGCACTGCCTGGATGTGCTGCGCTGTCCGAACAAGGAATGCGTCGTCTACAAGAACCCCAGCCTGGTCTGCTACCTGGAGACCGGCACCGAGGCCGTGTCGCCCACGCTGCGCGGCACCTGCCTGTTCTTGAACAAGTACGGCACCTGCACCAGCTGCCCGGTCTACATCGCCCGCTGCGGCGACGAGCTGGCCGAGATGAAGAACCTGATGAACACCATGATGCGCATCTGGGGGGTCTTCCTGGGCCGGGTGGGCGGGCTCCTCTCCGAGGTGCTGCGCCACCAGCAGGGCCAGCAGCAGGCCATGCCATCGCTGGATCAGGTCTCCGGCTACCTGGAGGAGATGGCGCGGCTGACCGCCTTCAGCCACGACCTGCAGGGCGTGAACAACATCGCCGAGGTCTACCACCAGCTGGACCACGTGTTCCACTCGCACTTCCGGCTCACGGCCTACGCCGTGGTGGAGGTGGTGCCCGGCCAGAACCGCATGGAGCTGGTGCTCGACCGCAACGGCTTCTGCCAGCACATGAGCCAGGAGGTGCTGGGCAACAGCAGCCTGTGCCGCGCCCGGCGCGGGGCCGAGGAGATCGCCAGCCACCCCAACCCCGTGCTCTGCCCCTACTTCAACATCGACACCGACAAGCTCGTGCGCTGCTGCCTGCCCATGGTCATGGGCGGCCGCGTGGGCGCCATCTTCTCCTTCCTGTTCCCCAAGGCCGAGTGGAATCCCAACCGCAAGCGCCTGGTGATGCTGCGCAAGTACCTGGACGAGTCGGCCCCGGTGCTGGCCTCCCTGCGCCTGCTCGAGGCCAGCAAGGAGCAGTCCCTGCGCGACGCGCTCACCGACTGTCACAACCGCCGCTACCTGGACGAGTACCTGCCGAACCTGGAGTCCCTGTGCAAGCGCGAGGGCCGCAAGGTGGCCATCCTCATGGCCGACCTGGACTTCTTCAAGCAGGTCAACGACCAGCATGGGCACCAGGCCGGTGACGCCGTGCTGCGCCAGGTGGCCCAGATCATCCGCCGCAACCTGCGCGAAAGCGACCTGCTGGTGCGCTACGGCGGCGAGGAGTTCCTCATCCTGCTGCACGACCCCCCGGAGGCCGGAGCGCAACACGCCGCCGAGAAGATCCGCGCCGCCGTGGAAGGCACGGCTCTCCAGCTGCCCGACGGCAAGCAGCTGTCCAAGACCTTGAGCCTGGGCCTGGCCGAGTACCCGGAAAACGGCGACACGCTCTACAAGATCATCAAGTTTGCTGACGTGGCCCTCTACGCGGCCAAGGACCAGGGCCGCAACCGGGTGGTGCGCTTCGAGGCCGAGATGTGGACAGGGGAATCCTACTAGGGCCTGC
>CAZXZF010000473.1:0-1925 GCA_964645095.1 uncultured Desulfocurvus sp.
ACTGGGCCAGGTGCGAGGCCTTGGAGTCCACGTTGGCGCCCACGTCGATGAGCACGATGGGTTCCTTCTCCGTGGGCATGATGCTGGCCAGGGCCGGGCGCTCCACGCCCTTGATGCGGCCAAGGGTAAAGATTCCGCAGGCCACGGAGGCCCCGGAATTGCCCGCGCTGACCACGCCGTCGGCATGGCCGTCCTTCACCATCTGGCAGGCCACCTGGATGGAGGAGTCCTTCTTGCGGCGCAGGGCGTCGGACGGCTTCTCTTTCATGTCCACCACCTGGGAGGCGTGGACGATGCCGATGGGCAGGCCGGGCTCTGCGTTCAGGCGCGCAAGCTCGCCACGCAAGACTTCCGCATCGCCCACCAGGGTGATGCGGATGCCTTCGCGGGCGGCCTGGAGAGCCGCAGCCACGTTGATCCGGGGGCCAATGTCGCCCCCCATGGCGTCAACGGCGATGTGGGGCGGGGTCTCAGGCATTCGCGATGCTGACGGCCTGGCGGTCCTTGTAGTTGCCGCAGGCGGAGCAGGCGCGGTGCGAGATCACGGGTTCGCCGCACTTGCACAAAACGACATTGGGCGTGGCCACGTGGTCGTGGGCGCGGCGCATGTTCTTGCGGGACTTGGAGGTCTTTTTCTTCGGTAAGGCCATGAGGCACTCCTTATTGATGCTTGCCGCGCGGGGGGAGGGGCTCCTCCGGCACGCAGGCTATTATAGCTTCAAGTTGCGCAGGACCGCAAGCCTGGGATCGCCCTTGTCCTGGGCGCAGGTGCAGGTTTCCTGGTTGCGGTTCACGCCGCACTTGGGGCACAGGCCCCGGCAGTCCTCGGCACACAGGGGGCTCACCGGCAGGGCCAGCATGAACTGCTCCCAAAGGTAGCCTGCGGCGTCCAGGTCGAGGAAGCCCTTGCCGTGCCGGATGCGGCACTCGTCCAGGCTGTCGTCGTCCTTGGCGCGGGGCTCCTCAAAACTCTCGAAGTCCCCGGCCAGGGGGACCTCGATCTCCTCGATGCAGCGGTCGCAGGGGACCAGCACCGAGCCGGAAAAGCTCCCGGCCACATGGAAGCCCTCGTCCTGCGGGGTGATGAACATCCGGGCCTCGAAGTCCTGGCCGGGCTTGGCCTGAAGGCCATACTCACGCATGGGGCCGGTCCACAGGGACTGGTCCGTGAAATGAAATTCCCGGCCCTCGGCCGGGATGTCCTTCAGCGTGATCCAGAGTTCAAACATATCGCCTCGCAGGCCGCATCTCTATACGGAGGGGTTTTTGTTTGTCAAGAAAAAAGCACTTGCGTTTTTCCCGGCCTGGGGCTACAAGTCCTCTTCCCTGATGCCGGGGAGCCCGGTTTCAGGCCCTGCGCGGCGTTTCCGCGCGATGACAGAGCTCGTTCATTTCAGGAGGTTTCCCCATGTCCCAGACGTGCGAAATATGCGGCAAGCACCCCAGTTCCGGAAACAGCGTGAGCCACGCCAACAACCGCACCAGACGCCGTTTTCTGCCGAACCTGCAGCGTGTCCGGGCCCTTTTGCCCTCGGGCGAAGTGCGCGCCCTGCGCGCCTGCACCCGCTGCATCCGCAGCGGCGCGGTGGTCAAGCCGCCGGTCCGCGTCATCCCCGCCGCGTAGGCCCGCCGCTTACATTCTGACAGATCAGGCCTTGGCCTGTCAAAGAGCCCCGGAGCGATCCGGGGCTCTTTTGCGTTTTCCGCGCGCCGGGCCTCAGAGCGCCGGTCATCAAGGTGGCGGCCATCAGATTTTCTGAGCGCGCCCAGCGGCACATGCCATTGGACCTGGGCCCGCGCCTCTGGCATGAAGGGGCAGCCGGGCTGGCCTTGAACGGGTCGGCTACGCAGGGCCGGGAGGGCCGTCATGTCGAGCAGGGAATATTTCGCCCAGGTGCCGCGCATTCTGGCCGCACATCAGGCCG
>CAZXZF010000474.1:0-1923 GCA_964645095.1 uncultured Desulfocurvus sp.
GCAAGCGCCAGGTGGCCCAGAGCCTGAAGCAGAAGCTGCGCAACACCTTCAACGTTGCCGTAAGCGAGGTTGACGCCCAGGAGGCCCACCAGAAGCTGGTGCTGGCCGTGGTCACGGTGTCCGGGGAGACGGCCAGGGTGGAAAGCAGCCTGGCCAAGGCCCTGGCCATGGTCGAGGCCATGTCCCCGGCGGAACTTGTGCGCTGCGACACGGAAGTGTTCAGCAGCAGCGGGGAGGCATAATGAAGAGTTCTGGCAGCAGACGGTCCATCCGCCTGGCCGATCTCATCCACCGGGAGCTGGCCAACCTGCTCCTGGAGGAGGTCCAGGACCCGCGCCTGGAGCTGGTCAGCCTCACCGGGGTCAAGCTCAATGCGGACATCAGCATCGGCCTGGTGACCTTCACCGTGGGCGGCGATGCAGAACGCCGCAAGCAGGCCCTGGACGGCCTGAACAAGGCCAAGGGCTTTCTGCGCTCCGGTCTGGCCAAGCGGCTCAACATGCGCTCCCTGCCGGACCTGCGCTTCGCCCACGACGACTTCCTTGAGGACATGGTCTATGCAAAGCCCGATCACCCAGATAGCTGACCTCATCCGCAGGACGGACAGCTTTTTGGTGTCGTCGCACGCCAACCCGGACGGCGACGCCATCGGCTCCACCGTTGCCCTGGGGCACATCCTGGCGCACATGGGCAAGGAGTTCTGCCTCTACAACCGCTCCGGCCTGCCGGCGCAGTTCGACTGGCTGACCCTGCCCGGCCCCATCCACGACACCCTGGTCGGCTGCGAAGCCAACTGGATCTTCGTGCTGGACTGCGGCACCCAGAGCCGCGTGGGCGACGAGCTCTTCCGGATCATGGGCACCCGTCCCATCGCCAATGTGGACCACCACCTGGGCAACCCCATGTTCGGGCAGTTCAACTGGGTGGACGTCGGCTATCCGGCCGTGGGCGCCATGATGGCCGACCTGGCCGACGAACTGGACATTCCCCTCACCGGCCCCCTGGCCGAGGCCGTCTACCTGGGCCTGGTCACGGACACCGGGTTCTTCACCTTTGACAACACCACCCCGGCGGTGCTGGAACTGGCCGCGCGGCTCATCCGCCAGGGGCTGGACCCCGGTATTGTCAACGCCAAGATCCGCAACCAGTGGGGCGTGAACCGCTTCCGCCTGTGGGGCGAGTCCTTTGCCACCACGGAGCTTTTTTTCGGCGGACAGGTGGCTGTGGCCTATGTCACCCTGAACATGCTGGAGCGCAGCGACACCAGCGCCGCGGACTGCGAGGAGATCGTCAACTTCCTGCGCCGCCTGCGCGGCGCGCGGGCAGCGGCCATCCTGCGCGAGGAGCCGGACGGGAGCTACAAGTTCAGCCTGCGCTCCACCGGAACGGACAACGTGCAGGCCGTGGCGGCCCTGTTCGGGGGCGGTGGCCACCGCAACGCCTCTGGCGGCACCATCAACGCCGGCTTCCTCTCGGCCAAGAAACGCCTGGTCGAGGCCCTTGGCGAAAGCCTCGGTCTGGTGTAAAGGGTGGGCAGACGGCGCAAGAAGACCGAAGGCCAGCTGGATGGCCTCCTGGTGCTGAACAAGCCCAGCGGCCCGACCTCTGCGGGATGCCTGAACAGCATCAAGCACGGGCTGGGCCAGGGCAAGATCGGCCACGCCGGGACGCTCGACCCCCTGGCCGAGGGCGTCCTGCTGGTGCTTTTGGGCCGCGGCACCAAGCTGGCCGGGTATCTGACCAGCGGCAACAAGGTCTATTCCGGGCAGATGCGCCTGGGCGTGACCACCGACACCTTCGACATGGAAGGCAAGGTGGTGGCCGAGGCCGGGCTCGAAAATATTTCGCAAGACGATGTGCGGGCGGCCATCCTGTCCTGGAAGGACCTCACGGAACAGGAAGTGCCCGCTTACTCCGCGGCCA
>CAZXZF010000475.1:0-1919 GCA_964645095.1 uncultured Desulfocurvus sp.
CCCGCCGTGGCCACCAGCTTCTCGGTGGAGCTGGCGCGCAAAATCGGGCTCACGCTCATCGGCAACATCAAGGCCGACAGCTTCTGGGTCTACAACGATCCGGGCCGGATCATCTCCTAGCGCCCTTCTGCATGAGCTCCTTCAGCCAGACGGCGGCCAGGCGCGCGGTCTCGGTCGGCACGCCCGCGTGGTCGGCCTGGACCTCCTCGTAGCGGCTGGCGGGATGCGCCGGGGCCTTGGCATAGGCGTACGATTGCCCCAGGCGCGAGAGCGGATCGTTCAGGCCCACCACCCAGAGCAGAGGCACGGCCGGGTTGATGGCCGCGGCCGAGCGCGGCATCACCGCCGGGCCCTCCGGATCGCTGTAGCTCAGGTAGACCTCCGCCGTGGTGGACAGGTCGTAGTCCTTGCCATGGCGCATATCCATGAAGGCCGAGCGTTCCGCTCCGCGCCCGCTGGTCAGCATCTCGCGGGCCTTGCGCAGGTCGGCCACAAAGGCTTCCTGATGCAGCTCCGGGGTATGGGAGGGGGCCAGGAGGATGAGGGCGAAGACGTCCGGGCGGGTCGCGGCGTAGCCCAGGGCGGCGTTGGCCCCCAGGCCGTGCCCGGCGATGGCCACCCGGGTCGCGCCTTTGGAGCGCAGCTCGCCCACGGCCAGGCCGATCTCCACCAGGGCCTGCTGGTAGGAGGCGTCGAAACCGCGCTTGCGCGACCAGGGCATCTCCGGGTCATCCACCAGAAAGCCCACATTGCGCAGCAAGCGCACCGTCTCGACGATGCGCTTGTCCGGGGACTCGTTCTTGTCGTGCAGCACCACCACGCCGAGCTGCTCCGACGCGCGGGCGGGCGCGGGGACCAGACAGAGTCCGAGCAGCAGGACAAGGGAGAGGATGAGACAGCGGTCGAGGCCGGAAACAGGGAAAAGGGAACGCAGCATGAACAGCCTCCAGCAGGAATCGGACGCGGCGAAGCCCATCCTTTTCCATCTATACCGGGGCTTGCCTGTCTTGGCAACCCGCGGCGGAGGAATCGGGGCCGCCTAGCCCCCGCAGCGCTGCTGGAACTGGCGGTGGCGCTCGGCAAAGGGCGGGTGCCCGAAGAATGCCGAGCCGGACACAAGCACGTCCGCGCCGGCCGCCACCAGTTCGGCGCAGTTGTCCAGCGTCACGCCGCCGTCCACCTGGATGAGCGTGGCCGCGCCCGCCGTGTTGATCATGGCCTTGAGCTCGCGCACCTTGTCCAGGCAGAAGGGGATGAAGTGTTGGCCGCCGAAGCCGGGGTTCACGCTCATGATGAGCACCATGGACAGCTGCGGCAAAAGGTAGCGCACCACCTCGAGCGGCGTGGCCGGATTCAGCGCCACGGCGGGCTTGCACCCGGCCTGACTGATGGCCGCACACACGCGCTCCAGATGGTTGGTGGCCTCGGCGTGGACGCAGATGAGGTCCGCACCGGCCCGGGCGAAGTCGTCGATGTAGCGACCGGGCTCGTCGATCATCAGGTGGCAGTCGAAGAACAGCTTCGAAGTCTTGCGCATGGCTTTAATAACCGGCGGGCCGAAGGTGATGTTCGGCACGAAGCTGCCGTCCATGACGTCCAGGTGCGCCCACTGGATGCCCGCGGCCTCCAGGGCGGAGAGCTCCTCGGCCAGGCGGGCGAAGTCTGCGGAGAGAAGCGAGGGCGAGAGGATCATGCGCGGCTCCTTGTGGGTTGCGCGGACGCAGGCAGGCGGGGCTACTCGCCGCCGCCCATCTGGAAGTCCACCTTGATCTTGAACAGCGTGCTGGCGGGCAGGTTCATGATCGCAACGCCGGTCTTGGCCGTGATGTCGGACAAAATGTCCTCCACGGCCTCGCTCGTGGGTGCGATGAGCGCGAACCAGACGTTGAACTGGTGCGCGCGCAGGTAGTTGTGCGTCA
>CAZXZF010000476.1:0-1906 GCA_964645095.1 uncultured Desulfocurvus sp.
GGCCTGAACCGCTACATGTTCGAGATGGCCAACATCCGCGAGCACGTGGCCTGGATCTCGCTGGACCGCAAGCGCAACACCGAGAAGGCCACGGACCTGGTGCGCATGGCCGTGGAGAAGCTGCGCTACGACAGGCCGCTCACGGCCAAGAGCTTCGAGGTGCACAAGCGCGTGCTGATCATCGGCGCGGGCGTGGCCGGCATCCAGGCCGCGCTGGACTGCGCGGAAGGCGGCCTGGACGTGGTGCTGGTGGAGCGCAAGGCGTCCATCGGCGGGGTCATGAGCAAGCTCGACAAGACCTTCCCCACCATCGACTGCTCGGTCTGCGTGCTCGGCCCCAAGATGGTCGACGTGGGCCAGCACCCGCGCATCACCCTGCACGCGCTCTCCGAGGTCGAGGCGCTCTCCGGCTACGTGGGCAATTTCGAGGTCAAGATCCGCAAGAAGTCGCCCTTTGTGGACTGGACCAAGTGCACGGGCTGCGGGGCCTGCCTGGAGAAGTGCCCGAGCAGGAAGGTGCCGGACAGCCACAACGAGGGCATCTGCACGACCACGGCCATCACCATCCCCTTTCCCCAGGCCATCCCCAAGCGCGCGGCCATCGACCCCTCGGTCTGCCTGCGCTTCACCAAGGGCAAGTGCGGCGTGTGCCAGAAGATCTGCCCGGCCGACGCCGTGGACTACGACATGCAGGACGAGGTGCTGACCGAGAAGGTCGGCGCGGTCATCACGGCCACGGGGCTGGACCTCTTCGACCACAGGAAATGCGGCGAGTACGGCGGCGGGCGCTACCCGGACGTCATCACCTCGCTGCAGTACGAGCGCATGCTCTCGGCCTCCGGCCCCACGGCCGGGCACATCAAGCGGCCGTCTGACGGCAAAGAGCCCAAGACCGTGGTCTTCATCGCCTGCGTGGGCAGCCGCGACCGCTCCGTGGACCGGCCCTACTGCTCGACCTTCTGCTGCATGTACACGGCCAAGCAGGCCATCCTGACCCGCGACCACATCCCGGACTCCCGGACCTATGTCTTCTACATGGACATCCGCGCCTGCGGCAAAGGCTACGAGGAGTTCATCCGCCGCGCCCAGGAGGAGTACGACGTCCAGTACATCCGGGGCCGCGTGGCCCAGGTCTATCCGACCACAGGGCCCACGGGCGGCCAGCTCATGGTGCGCGGGGCCGACACCCTGCTGGGCGCCCAGGTGGAGATAGCGGCGGACCTGGTGGTGCTGGCCGTGGGCGCGGAGTCGGCGCACGGCGCGCCGGAGCTGGCCGAGAAGCTGCGCATCTCCTGCGACGCCTACGGCTTCTTCCTGGAGAGCCACCCCAAGCTCCGGCCCGTGGAAACCAACACCGTGGGCATCTTCCTGGCCGGGGCCTGCCAGGCCCCCAAGGACATCCCGGCCAGCGTGGCCCAGGCCAGCGCCGCCGCGGGCAAGGTCCTGGCGCTCTTGTCCAAGGACAAGCTCGAGAGCGACCCGCAGATCGCCCAGGTGCAGACCATCCGCTGCATCGGCTGCGGCAAGTGCGAGCGCACCTGCCCCTTTGGCGCCATCCGCATGCGCGAGCTGCGCGACGGCAGCAAGCGCGCCGAGGTTGTGGAGACCGTGTGCCAGGGCTGCGGCATTTGCAGCGTCACCTGTCCCGTGCGGGCCATCCAGCTTGCGCACTTCACCGATTCACAGCTCCTCGCGGAGGTCAACGCGCTATGCCGGACATGGGACGAGACTACCGAATCATAGGCTTTCTGTGCAACTGGTGCTCGTACGGCGGCGCGGACGCGGCTGGCGTGGCCCGGTTCAGCCAGCCCACCGACCTGCGCATCATCCGCGTGCCCTGCTCGGGCCGCGTGGACCCGATGTTCGTGGCCAAGGCGCTGTTGTCCGGGGCCGACGGGGTGCTGGT
>CAZXZF010000477.1:0-1901 GCA_964645095.1 uncultured Desulfocurvus sp.
TCGAGGCCGAGATCATCGACCCGCGCACGCTCCGGCCGCTGGACGAGGAGCTGATTCTGGAGTCCGTGGCGCGCACGGGCAGGCTCGTCATCTGCGACACCGGCTGGAAGACCGGCGGCGTCACGGCGGAGATCGCAGCCATGGTCGCGGAGAAGGGCTTCGGCTCGCTTAAGGCGCCCATTGCCCGTGTGGCCAACCCTGACCTGCCCACGCCCGCCGGGTACACCCTGGAGCAGGCCTACTACATCGGCAAGGATGACATCCGCCGCGCCATTATACGCACTGTGCGCGGCCAAGAGGCCTGATGCAGCCCCCGAAGATTTTCGTGGCTGGGGGCGGCAAAGCCCTGGGCAGCGCCATCCTGCGAGCCTTCAGCGGGTGTGGCCTTGCTGTGATTTCCAGCGCTGCTGAGCCCAATCTGCGCGATCAGCGCGCTGTGGACGCCTTTTTCGAGGCCGAACGGCCGGACTGGGTGCTCTACGCCGCTGGCAAGGCCGGGGGCATCGGCCTGAACCGCCGCGCCCCGGCAGACCTGATCCTGGACAACCTGCTCTGCGCCACGCATGTGCTCCACGCCGCCCAGCGTTGTGGGACTAAAAAACTCCTGTATATCGCCAGTTCCTGCGTGTATCCCAAGGACGCGACCCAGCCCATCCGCGAGGACTCGCTGTACGAATCAAAGCTGGAGCCCACGAATCTGGCCTACGCCGTCTCCAAGCTGGCCGGGCTGGAGCTCTGCCGGGCGCTGCGCCAGCAGCATGGCCTGGATTTCAACATCGCCGTGCCCACCAACTATTTCGGACCGGGCGATGACTTCAGCCCGGAGAACTCCCACGTGGTGGGCGCGCTCATGGCGCGCATGCGCGAGGCCAGGGCCAAGGGCGACGAGGCCCTGTCCATCTGGGGCACGGGCAAGGCCCGGCGCGAGTTCTTGTATGTTGACGACGTGGCCGACGCAGCCGTGTTCCTCATGCAGGGCCACAGCTGGGAAGGGCCCCTGAACATCGGCTCGGGCATGGCCGTGTCCATCGCCGAACTGGCGGGGATGCTTCAGGGAATTTGCGGCTTTTCCGGCCGCCTCGACTATGATACGAGCAAGCCCGACGGCATGCCGGTGAAGGTGCTGGACTCCTCGCGCCTGACCGCCTTGGGCTGGTCGCCCAAGGTGGAGTTCGCCGAGGGCCTGCGCCGCACCTATGCTTGGTTTCTGCAACAGAAATAGCGAAAATACGAGGTTTCCATGCATTTCAAGTGGCCGCTGATGGAGGACAACGTCTCCCGCGAGGATCTGGACGTACTCATAAATTTCTTGCAGGGCATGCCCCGCTTGACCCAGTCCGAAAACGTGCGCGCCCTTGAGCGCGAATGGTCCGCGTGGCTTGGCGTGCGCCACAGCGTGTTCGTCAATTCCGGGGCCTCGGCCAACCTCATCACCATGGGCGCGCTGAAGCACCTCTACGGCGGGGGCGAGGTCATCGTGCCCACCCTGACCTGGGTCTCGGACATCGCCTCGGTGCTGCAAAACGGCTTCACGCCCGTGTTCGTGGACATCAATCCACGCAATCTGTGCATGGACGAGGACCAGGTCATCGCCAAGCTCAGCGCCAACACCCGCGCGGTGTTCCTGACCTACGTGCAGGGCTTTAACGGCCTCTCCGAGCGCCTGCTGGCCGAGCTCACCCGCCGCAACATCCCGCTCATCGAGGATGTCTGCGAATCCCACGGCGCAACCTTCCAGGGCAAGCGCCTTGGCTCTTACGGCCTGGCTTCAAATTTCTCCTTTTATTTCGCGCACCACATGAGCACGGTTGAAGGCGGCATGGTTTGCACCAACGACGACGCCTTCTACGACGCCATCCGCATGTTCCGCTCCCACGGCATGGTGCGCGAGGCCGAGAACG
>CAZXZF010000478.1:0-1885 GCA_964645095.1 uncultured Desulfocurvus sp.
CCGAGGTGGGCAAGCGCGACGTGTACATCCGCATCCGCGACATGGACAAGACCGCCCTGACCAAGCTCAAGGCCGAGATGAAGGACGCTTTCGAGGTCGTCTACTGGGTGTAGGGCGCTGGTAAACGGGAATGAAAAGGCCGGGGGCGGAAGCTCCCGGCCTTTTTTCGTGCGGCTGCGCTACCGGAGCAATTCGCCGAGCCGAACCCGGTCGAAGCCGGAAACCCGTTCCTGGCCCACGAAAGTCACCGGTGTGCCCGTGATGTTCAAGGCTCTGGCCTTGGCCATGTCATCGCTCACGACGCTTTCGTAGCTCGAGTTCCGCAATGCATCGACGATTGCGGGTCCATCGGCGCCCAAGCTCTTCAGTTCTGGAAAACGCGCCAGAAATGCCGCCGCCACATCGTTTGCGGCCTTGGCCTCGTCCGTTTCGCCGCGTCCTGTTCTGGCGGTCCCCGGCATGGCCAGTTCTGTGTAGGCGAAGCGGACGAACTCCGGAAAGCGCTGACGCGCATTGGCCTCGGCCCAGGCCAGGATGACGCAGGCCGCGCCCGAACCCGGATGCGTCTTCAGGGGCATGTGCGCCAGGCGCAGCTCGGAAAAGCCCGCCGTACGCTCCATGAGGAAACTGTAGGCTTGACGGCAGTAGATGCAGAAGGGGTCGGACACGTAGACGAGCGCGGGCTTGCCAGCCGCGCCACGGAGCACCGGTCGGCCAAGGTTCCGGAGTTCGCCATTCGGCGTGTTCAGGGCGGAGGACTGCTGGCTGGCTGCCGGAGCCACGTGCGCCAGCCGGGCCGACCAGGTCCAGCTGGCGAGTGGGTTCTTGGCCGAGCCGGAAATGGTCACGCCGCTGATCTTGCCGGTGTACTCGGCGTAGTTGTTGATCCTGATGGTAACCGTGTCGCCGTTCTGCCGCCAGATTGCGCCGCTGTCGATGACGTTGCCGAGCTCCACATAGCGCAGCACACCGCCGGGCAGAAATTCCATCTCCGTGGGCGTGTCCGGGATGGAGCCGCGCGTGGTCCATCTGGTCCCCTCCAGGGAGCCGTTGAAGCGCTGGGCTGGCGCAGCGCCCTGGCCGAAGAGGCTGGCAAGGGCCTCCGGCATGGCCTGGGCCGGCTGCTGGGGCGCGGGAGGCGGGCCCTCGCGGGTCAGGTGAGCGGTCGGAAACTCCTGGGAGACAGTATAGGCGCCCGTGGCGGAGAATCTTTTTTCGGTCTTGAGGATGGGCAGGTCGCCCTCGCCAGGGGACGCAGAAAGGGTGAACCGGTACCAGATGTCCGGGAACAGCCCACCCTTCTGGAGAACCACAAACTGGAGCTGCCCCTCCTTGAGCTGAACATCCCTGACCATGGTGTCGAAACTGAAGGGCCCGTTTTTGCCCTTGGCGGTTCCGGCAAGCTTGTTCCCATCGCGCCGGAAGTGAACCAGCAGATCAACGGTGCTGGAATGGCCCGTCAGCCGATATTCGCCAGCCAGGGAGTCCGCCAGGTCCAGCGGCCGGGCCACGGGTTCAGCGGGCGCAAGCTTGGCCACGGGCGCTGCGGGCTGGACAAAGGAGGCTGCGGGCGCAAGGCTGGCCACCTGCCCGCCCCTGGCGAAATAAAAATCACCCATGAGGCTGCTGGACTCCCAGGGGGTCTGGCGCTTGCCCATCTTGGCCGAGTCCGCGGCCACGCCGATGCGCACCTGCTTGAGCACATCCTCGATCTTGAGCCCCGGCATGCGGAGCACCCGCAGCAGATGGCTGGTGTACAGGCCGTTCTTGCCTTCGCCGTCGGCCGCCACATCGCCGGGCGCGGTGGCAAAGGCCACCAGCGAGCCGGACGGCGCGTCCATCTTGGCCAGCCCGCGCGAGTCCGAGCGGAAGCTGCGCGCAAAGG
>CAZXZF010000479.1:0-1881 GCA_964645095.1 uncultured Desulfocurvus sp.
GCAGCATTTTCATGGCTCTACCTCTCCGTGCAGCTGATGCAGGGGTCGATGGACAAAACCACCACCGGCACGTCAGCGAAGTCCAGCCCCGGCAGGATGGCGGCCAGGGGCGGGATGTTGGCGAAGGTCGGGGTGCGGATGCGCACCCGCTCCAGGAACAGGCTGCCGTTGCCCTTGAGGTAGTACAAACACTCGCCCCTGGGCTGCTCCACGCGGGTGATGACCTCGCCCTCGGGCTTGCCTGTGACCTTCACGGCCAGTTCCGAGCCGTCCAGCCCCCCGTCCAGCTTGTCCAGGGCCTGGCGCACCAGGTCGATGGACTGGAGGGACTCGCGGAAGCGCACGGTGCTGCGCGCCCAGCAGTCGCCGGCGGTTTCGACCACGGGCTCGAAATTGAGCTCGTCGAAGCCCGCGTACTTCAACTGGCGCATGTCCTGGGCCACGCCGCTGCCGCGCAGCATGGGGCCGGCCGCGCCCAGGTCATAGGCGGCCTGCCTGGTCAGCACGCCCACACCACGGGTGCGCTTGCACACGGTGGAGTCGTTCATGATGGTGGACTGCAAGCTCTTGATGCTGGCCTCGACCTCGACCAGCGTGTCCTTGATCCAGCGCACCTGGGCCTCGTCCAGGTCCGCGCGCACGCCGCCGACCACGTTCACCGAGACGATGACGCGGTTGCCGGTGGTGGCCTCGTTCAGGTCCATGACCTTTTCCCGGATCTTCCAGAGCTGCATGAACAGGGACTCGAACCCGAAGCTGTCGGCGAACAGGCCCAGCCACAGGAGGTGGCTGTGCAGGCGGTGCAGCTCGCTCCAGACGACACGCAACATGCGCGCGCGGCGCGGCGCCTGGATGCCCAGCATCTCCTCGATGCCCTGGCAGTAGCACAGGGAGTGGATCATGGAGCAGATGCCGCAGACGCGCTCCACGATCTGGATCATCTGGTTGTAGTCGCGCTTGCAGGCGAGCATCTCCAGGCCGCGGTGCACATAGCCCAGCGTGGGCAGGGCCTCGACGACACGCTCGTCCTCAAGCACAAGGGACAGGTGGATGGGCTCGGGCAGCACCGGGTGCTGCGGCCCGAAGGGGATGACGGTGCGGGCCATCTACTTGCCCTCCTGATCGCCGGGCTGATTACCGGGCTGATTACCGGGCTGATCGCTGGGCTTGGAATCGGGCTCGGACCCGGGCTCGGACCCGGTCCTGGAGTCTGGCTCGGCCTTGACGTGGTATTTGCAGAAGGGCGAGCTGGCGGCCGTCTGCGCGGTCTCGCCGTAGAGCTTGCCCTGGTAGTCCAGCACCAGCCCGTCAAAGGCGATGGCGAACTGGTCGCGGATCTCGTTCTCCACCAGGAAGGCCCCGAAGAGCAGGCCGGAGACGCTCGGCAGCTTGCCGCCCTTGGCCACGGGCACGCGCAGGTTCCTGAGCACCAGATTCTTGTCGAAGTGGTACAGAATCTCCATGTTCGTCTCGTCCAACTCCACGCTGGTCAGGGTCACGAACCGGTAGCCCTCGTTCTTGAGTCTGGTCGCCTCGGCCAGCAGGGCGCTGGGTGCGATCACGGTTGCCTCGATGCTCATTTGCTGGCCTCCAGAATGCCCTTGAGTTTGCCCAGGCCCGTGACCACGGCGTCCATGATGGCTTCGGGCTTGGCCGGGCAGCCCGGGACGTACACGTCAACGGGGATGACCTTGTCGATGCCGCCCAGAACGTTGGGGGCCTCGCGGAACACGCCGCCGGAGCAGCCGCAGGCGCCGATGGCGATGACCAGCTTCGGCGTGGGCATCTGGTCGTAGATGTTCTTCAGGATCACGGCGTTTCTGGGGTTCACCGTGCCGGTGACCACGAGCACGTCGGCGTGGCGCGGGTTGCCCACGTTGA
>CAZXZF010000480.1:0-1880 GCA_964645095.1 uncultured Desulfocurvus sp.
CTGGGCCTGGAGAACGTGCGCACCCGCGTGGGCGACGGCTATTTCGGCTGGCCCGAGGTTCCGGGCGGCTTTGACATCATCATGGTCACCTGCGTGGCCCGCTACGTCTCCCCGGAGCTTTTAAAGCAGCTCAAGCCCGAGGGCCGGCTCATCGTGCCCATCGGCCAGCCCTTCAAGCGCGGCCAGGTGCTCTACGTGTTCACCAAGGACAAGGCCGGCAAGGTCCACTCGCGCAAGGACGTGGGCGTGTACTTCATCCCCATGACCGGCAAGATCATGGAAGGCAAGTCGTAGGCGCGTCCATGCACGCGGCCTTGCGCCCGCACGGGCGGCGTCCTGCGGCCCCGGCCCTTGCGCTGGTGTTGTCGCTGTCGTTATCGCTGACGTTTGCCCTGGCCGTGCCCGCTGTTGCCCAGGCCGCCGAGGCCGACAGCACCAGAAAGACCGTGGGCGACCTCATCGACTCCCTGACCCACGGGCCGCAGCAGCAGGGCCAGACAGCCACGGGCTTTCCCGGCACGTCCGCCAAGCCGGGGCAATTCCCGTCCAGCCCAGGCCAGCCAACCCCAAGACAGTCACCCCCAAGACAGACAGGCCCCATCGCCCCCACGCAGCCCAAGGTCCCGGTGGTCAAGACCCTGCCGTCCCAGCCTGCGGGCGCGCCGCTGCCCGGCTCGCCGCTATCCACCGCGCCCCTGCCCGGCTCGGCCTTTTCCGATGCGCCGGGCGCGCCAGTCCAGCCCGCCCCGTCCGGCCAGGTCGCGCCCCGCCCGCGCCCGGAATCACAGCGTCAAGACCCGCAGCCCCAGAACCTGCACAAGGAGGACACGCTGCGCCTCGTGCACGACGGCCTGGAGCGCCTGGCCCTGGTGCGCCTGCCCAAGGCCAAGGCCCAGAAGAAAGGCCAGGCCGCGTCCCAGACGTCCGCGCAGAAGCTGCCCCTGGTGATCTTCCTGCACGGCGCGGGCGGATCGGCCCGGCAGGCCATGCAGCAGACCGGCCTGGCCGAGCTGGGCGCGCGCGCGGGCTTCATCGCCGTGTTCCCCGAGGGCCTGGCCGCTCCGCAAGGTCAAGAGAATGCGGGCATCCAGACCTGGAACGCCTGGAGCTGCTGCGGCTTTGCCCGCGACCAGAAAAGCGACGACGTGGGCTTTCTTGCCGCGCTCATAGGCCGCCTCAAGGCCGACTATCCCGTGGACCCCCGGCGCATCCATTTGGCCGGGTTCTCCAACGGGGCCATGCTGGCCAGCCGCTTCGCCCTGGAACGTCCGGGCATTGTGGCCGCCATCGCCTCCGTGGCCGGATATCTGCCCTGCGACGCCCCAGCGCCAAAGGAGCCCCTGCCCGTGCTGGTCATCCACGGCAACCACGACCGCGTGGCGCGCTTCGGCCCGGCCCCGGGCCAGCCGCGCACCGGACGCTTCTGCGAGGACTTCCCGGCCAAGGCCCAGGTGGACTTCTGGGTGCGCGGCTTAAGCCTCAAGGCCAGGCCGCAGCAGGTGCAGGATGGCAAGAAGAGCCGCGCCCGCGTGGAACGCTACGGCCCGGACAAGAAGGCCGGGCGCGCGGCGGTGGAGTACGTCATCGTCAAGGGCGGCGGCCACGCCTGGCCCGGCGGCGAACGCGTGCGCTACCGCTACTGCGACCTGCCCACAGCGGACCTCGACGCCACAGCCATGCTCTGGGACTTCTTCAAGCGCCAGGCCAGGGGTTCCGCGCCGGAGAAACCGGCCGCGACAGAAAAACCGTCCGCGCTGAAAAAATCAGGAAACAAGGCCGCCAAGGGCAAGGGCTAGCGTCCGCCCGGCAGCCGGGCTGCGGCAATAGCCTCCGGCGGCCAAAGGGCCTGAGGCCCTCTGGACTCCCCATAGGGCCTGGGC
>CAZXZF010000481.1:0-1874 GCA_964645095.1 uncultured Desulfocurvus sp.
CACCACGGTGCACACGCCCCGGAAATGGCCGGGCCGCGAGGCCCCGCAGAGCCCGGCGCCAAGCTCCGGCACATCGACCCAGGCCGCGTGGTCGGGGTGGTACATGGCGCCAGCCTCGGGCGCGAAGACCAGGTCAACGCCATGCGCGGCGGCCAGCTCCAGGTCGCGCGGCAGGTCGCGCGGGTAGCGGTCCAGGTCTTCGCCCGGGCCGAACTGGGTGGGGTTGACGAAGATGCTCAGCACCAGGCGGTCCGCGACGGAGCGCGCGTGGTCCAAAAGGCTCAGGTGCCCGGCGTGCAGGAAGCCCATGGTCGGCACCAGGGCGACGGTCAGCCCCTGGGTGCGCCATGTCTGGCAGTGCTGTTTGAGGAGGGTCGGGTCTGCGAGGACGTCCATAATGGTTCTCGGGGGTCGTTTGGGAAGTCAGGCATGGCACGAAGCTTCGGCTCTGTCCACAGATATTTCCGGCCTGGACCGGGCAAACTCTTGTGCTGCGCCCCGGCTCGGAGTAGACAAACGCCCATGCGCTCGCCAGCCGACATCTTCGCCACCACCACAGCCGACAGGGCCGTCAGCCTGACCCGGCAGGACCTGATCGACCTGGAGCACGCCCTCAAGGACGGGATACACGGCTTCCTGCCCTTTGTGTCGTACTCGCTCTTCTTCCCGCGCGAGGGCGAAAGCTGCCCGGCGCTCCACTACGACCACAAGGCCCGCGAGCTTGTGCTGCCGCTCATCCTGCACGGCGAGACGCTGGGCGTGTTCGTGGCGCGCGGGGTGCGCCTGGCCGCGCCCAGGGCCCTGCCGCCCCTGCTCCAGCACCTGGCCGCCTGCGTGCTGGAGAAGCTCCTGCTGTACAAGCGCAGCGTCACCGACGCCCTCACCGGCCTGTCCAGCCGCGACCATTTCATGGGCAGCCTGGCCCAGGAGATCGACCTCATCCAGCACAGCCTGGGGGCCACCACCGGAGGCCGCTCCGACCCGGAGCTGCACGGCTTCAGCGCGTCCCTCGGCGTCATCGGGCTGGACCTCGACTCCTTCCAGTGGATCAACGAGCGCTACGGCTACCTCGTGGGCGACGCGATCAACGCCCAGGTGGGCCGGGCCATCGCAGGCGCCTGCCCGCGCCACGTCACCAGCGCGCGCATCCACAACGACACCTTCGCCCTGCTCGTGCCCGACGCCAGCCCCAAGACCTGCCTGGAGCTGGCCGAGCAGGTGCGCCAGGCCATCGGGGCCTTGAGCTTCCAGGACGAGGTCACGGGCGACAACATCAGCGTCTCGGCCAGCCTGGGCTTCGCCAACTATCCCCAGAGCCTGCGCGGACGGCAGTTCCAGCGCACCCCGCGCGAGCAGGCGCGCATCCTCCTGCGCGCAGCGGGCAAGGCCGTGGGCACCGCCAAGGACCATGGCCGCAACCGGGTCTTCAACTTCGGCGACATCGTCAAGACCGGCGGGCGCATCCTGGAGGTGCTGCCCATGCAGCGCCAGGCCGTGAGCCTGGGCCGCAGCGTGGGCGCAAAGGAGGGGCTGCGCTATCTGGTCTGGTCGCCCCGGTTCCAGGAGCGCACCTTCGAGGCCCGTTTGTCCGAGGACGAGCGCCTGCTGGGCCGCTCGCCCACCCTGTACAAGGGCGAGATCGTGCTCTCCGAGGTGCAGGAGGACATGTCCTTTGCCGAGGTGCTCCACGCGGGCGACCCGGCCTGGGCCCCGGAACCGGGCGACAGGCTGACCCTGATCCAGGAGCGCGACAGCCTCTTCGCCGCCGAGGCCGCGAGCGACGGCCTGGCCGCGCCCAGCCGCGACATGCTCACCGGGCTCTACGGCTACCGCGACTTCCTGGCCTTCTTCGCCCGGGCGCGCGGCCGCTCGGA
>CAZXZF010000482.1:0-1865 GCA_964645095.1 uncultured Desulfocurvus sp.
CCCGCCAAAGGGCCTGAGGCCCTTTGGAATCCCCATGACGCCGAAAGGGCTGGATCAGGAGGAACCTGAAACAGCCCTTTCGGCTTTGGCGGGACGTGGTCCGGGGCTGCACCCGATTACGCCCTGGCTCTCCAAACGGTGCTCAGGAATTCTTCCGTTTGCTTTCCAACCGCACGTAGAAACAAATTGCACTCTTTTTAGAAAAACAGGTATATTCCTGCCCAGACTTGCACCCTGGCCTGCGCATTGCCCCGTTTTTTGGGCACAGGCACAGCGCCTGATCCTCATTGTACGCCATGCACTGGTTTGCACGACGCACCAAACCCTTTGGAGGTAAGGTTATGAGCACGCCGACAGATCCTGGCAACACTCTGGATTCACTTATGGAAACCCTGAACAACAAGGACGGCATGCTCCGCCAAAGCGCCAGGAAAGCGCTGGTGGCCATGGGCGCTCCGGCAGTCCTGCCGCTTGTGCAGGCCCTGCAGCAGTCCAAATCGGACCAGGTCCGCTGGGAAGCGGCCAAGGCCCTTGGCGCCATGACTGATGTCCGGGCAATCCCGGCGTTGATAGCTGCGCTTGGAGACCGCGATTCCGATGTGGTCTGGCTGGCTGCGGTAGGATTGAAAACCTTTGGCAAGAAGGCCTGGCCAGAGCTGCTCCAGGAGTTGATCGACAAGGGAACGGAGTCCGTGGTCTTGCGCAAAGGCGCACACCACGTTTTCCACGACCAGAAAGAAAGCGGTTATGAGGACTTGCTGGCGGCCCTGATGGCGGCCCTGGAGCAAAAAGCGCTTCCAGAGACTGCGCCGATGGTGGCGCATGAAATCCTGGAGCGCATGCGCGCCAATTCCTGACCCCGCAGCGGGCGGCATCGGCCGCTGACCAAAGCGTCTACGGCCCCGGCACCACCCGAGGCCTAGGGATGAGCGGCAGCCCGGCGGCCTGGCGCTGCATGATCTCGTTTTTAATGGCCTCCATGTCCACAAAGCGCGAGGCCGAGGAAGGGTGCACCAGACTGCCCTTGATGTGCGCCGGATTCTGGGCGGCCATGCGCCGCCAGACGTTCGGGGCGTTCTCGATGCTGAACCCGGCGCGCGCCGTGAAATACAGCCCCACGGCATCGGCCTCGGTCTCCTTCTCCGGGGTGGAGGGGACCGTCTTGCCGGACTCGTCCTTGCGCACATGCCCGAGGATATTGTGGGCCAGCTCATGCCCCAGCACAACGGCCAGGTCCTCGTCCTTGGGGTAGAGGTTCATGATGCCGTACGTGACGAGGACATTCTTTCCGTCCGCGTAGGCGTTCACTGCGTCTCCAAACCGCACGACAAAGCGTGAGTCGCAGACGTCAACAGGTGCCGGAATGGTCACGGACACGGTTTTCCCGGCGCGGAGAAGCGTCAAGGCTACTGGGCCCTTGGCAGACAGCTCATCCATTTCCTGGGTCACATTCACCCGCTTGCCGGTGTGCCCAACCTTGACCCCCATTGAGGTGACGACATCGCCCCGCAGGACACCGGCCTTGGCGGCAGGACCGCCGGGAACGACCCCGGTGACCACGATGGTGTTCTCGCCAACGCCCCACATCTTGCTCAGGGTCGGCAGCCACTCCTTGGAGTCGCGCGTGTTGAAGTAGTCCGCTGTCAGGCCGAGGGACTTCCTGACCCTGCCGCGCTGGCGGCAGAGCGGCTCATTGGCCGTGATCATGGTGTAGCCGAGGGCGTTCAGCCGGTCCTGACGCTCCAGGAGGGATTCCAGGGCAAACTCCCGCTGGACCTCCGCCTCCTTCGTGGCCTCGGGCGACAGGACGGCGCTGGGCTTGGCCACAGGCGCGCACGCCGTCAGGCACAGGGCCGCGAGCAGCA
>CAZXZF010000483.1:0-1857 GCA_964645095.1 uncultured Desulfocurvus sp.
AGGCCGACGAAGAGGTGCTGGCCCTGGCCGTGCAGAACACCAACCTCAAGGCCTTTGCCCTGTCCTTCGGCCCGGCCTCGGAGGCATTGGCAAAGATGGAGCTGGCCCTCCGGCCTGTCCTTGATGCAGGCGGCAAGGGCGGCAAGGCGACAGCGTCGGCCCTTGCCGCCTCGCGGGCGCTCACGGAGGCCTTGCGCATCCAGGCCCTGCATGCGCCGCACATCACGGAGAAGACCGATCTGCGCATGGACGAGCTGGAAAAGCGCATGGCCGAGGCCGACAAGGAGGCCCGCGCGGCCCTTGGCGCTCTTGGTCCTTCCGGAGCCCCGGCGCTGGCTGGCTATGAGGAGTTCCAGAAGGTCACGGCGGAGGTGGTGCGCCTGTCACGGCTGAACACCAACGTGCGCTCGCTGGACCTGTCGCTGGGCCGCAAGGTCAAGGTGCTGGCCGTGTGCGACGAGGCGTTGCAGGCGCTGAAGGCGCATCTGGGCGGGCTTGGGGTGAAGGCCACCCGGTAGGCCGGACCCTCGGCCGGACCCTCGGACGGATCCTCGGACGGGCCCTCGGGCAGGCCTTCAGGCGGACTTGTCGCGCAAGGACCAGAAGGCCTTGCGGCCCCGCTCCGCGTGGAGCGTGCGCCAGCGGGAGAGCGCCACCACGCTCCACACGCCCTCCACCAGCCCGAAGGGCCAGGCCCCTTGCAGGAATCCGTAGGCCGAACCCAGGACGCAGGACCCGGCAAAGGCCAGCACGAACCAGGGGCTTCTGTCCTCCAGGGCATAGAACACGAGCATCAGGCTCACGGCCACCAGCCCGAACAGCGTCAGGGCGTCCATGGCGGCGCCTCCTTCCGGGGCATGGCGGTCCGCTCGTTGCCGCCGGTGCATTTCTTTGTGGCGCTGGTCATGCGGCCCCCCTTTTGTCCCGTCATGGAGAATTGCAGGCCTAGCAGCCGTCGCCCGCGCCGCAGCAGGACTTGCCCAGGCCACCGCGCCGGGCCTTGAGCGCCTCCAGCCGGGCCAGGCCGTCCTCGCCATAGGCCAGGGCCAGGGCGTCCTCGATGAACCCGGAGCAGGCCGCAGGCAGGGTGCCGCGCTCGGCCAGGATCTTGCGCGGGGCCTCGCCCAGGGCGCTCACCAGCACGGCCCGGCAGTCGGACAGGAGCCTGGCCAGGTCCTCCCAGCGCGAGGGGCCGCAGCCTGCGGACGGGGCCAGGCGCTCCTCGACCAGGCGGAAGCCGCCGCCTTCAGCCAGACCCCAGATCTGGAAGCCCTTGGCCTCGCCCAGGTGCAGGTTCACCAGCAGGCCCTCGCGGCTGGCCACGGCCACGTACGGGCGGTCGCTCTGGTCCTGCGGGGCCAGCTTGCCGCAGGCGGCCAGGACCCCGCCCAGCTCCGTGGAGCGGTCGTGGCACAACAGGCCCACGGCGTCGGCCCGGCAGCGGCGGCAGTGGGTCATCTGCGGCACCAGCGGCCCGGCTTCGGCGCGCAGGGCTTCGATGACATCCTTGCCCGGCTCCTTGAGCTGCCCGAACGGGGTTCCCTCGGTTGGGAACATGGGCATGAGGTTTTGCAGGTCCACGCCCAGTTCATGGGCCTTTTGGGCCACGGCCTGGATGTGCTGGTCGTTGACGCCGGGGATGACGATGGTGTTGACCTTCACGGCCAGCCCGCGCGCCTTCAATCCGGCAATGGACTCCAGCTGGCGTTCCAGGATCAGCTCCGCCGCGGCCTGGCCCCGGTAGACCACGTTGCCGTCGCGCACCCAGGAATAGATCCGTGCGCCGATGGCCGGGTCCACGGTGTTCAGCGTCACCGTGGCGTGGGTCACGCCCAGCTCGGCCAGGTCGTCCAGATA
>CAZXZF010000484.1:0-1825 GCA_964645095.1 uncultured Desulfocurvus sp.
ACCTGGCGGGCCATCGTGAACATGGTCACCGCGCTCATCAAGATGATCGAGCGGGTCATCCCGGCCGACGCCATCGGCGGCCCCATCCTCATCGCCCAGCTCATCAGCCGCGAGGCCGCAGGCGGCATGGTCGGGCTCATCGCCCTCACCGCAGCCCTCTCGGCCAACCTGGGCTTCGTGAACCTGCTGCCCATCCCGGTGCTCGACGGCGGGCACCTGGTGATCTTCGGCCTGGAGGCCGTGACCCGCAAGCCGCTCAGCCTGCGCGCCCGGGCCATGGCCATCCGCGTGGGCATCGCCATGCTGGCGGCCCTCATGATTCTGGCGACCTACAATGACCTGCGCCGACTGTTCCAGTGACCCTGGCCTGCTGCTGGCCGTAAACGGGGCCGACGAACGCCTGCAACTGGCCCTGGGCAGTCTTGCGTCCGGAGAAGCCGGAGGCGCAACGTTCCTGGCCGCCCAGGAATGGACCGTGCCAGGTTCCGCCGTGCGCTTCCTGGCTCCGGGCATCAGGCAGGTGCTGGATTCCTTAAGCCTTGCCGCCAAGGACATCCGCCGCATCGCCTGCGTGGTCGGCCCTGGCAGCTTCACCGGCCTGCGCATGTCCCTGGCCCTGGCCCAGGGGCTGGCAACGGCCACGGGCGCGCAGCTGGCCGGGCTGGACCATCTGGAGCTGCTGGCGAGCGAGGCCGCGCAGTGTATCGAGGAAGGCAGGGGGGCCGTGGCCGCCCTGGTCTGGTCGCGCCGGGGACAGGTCTATGCCCGGGCCTTTCATGGCCAGGCAGGCCAGGCCACGCCCATCAGCCCGCCGCAGGTGGTGGCGCTGGCCGCCCTGCCGGAGTTCTTCTCGACCCTGCCCCGGCCCTTGAGCCTCCTGGGCGGCGGCCTGCGCCGGAACCTGCCCTTCTTTGAGGAGCTGGCCGGACGCGACCCCGGCCTGCGCCTGCTGCCCGCCCATTGGGACGCCCCGCGCCCCGCAACCCTGCTCGACCTGGCCAGCCGCGCGGCCTTTGGCCCGCAGGCCCTTGAGCCCGTGTACCTGCGCGCCTCGGACGCCGAGGACAACCTCGCGGCCATCGCCGCCGGGCGGGGCCTCAGCGCAGCCGCTGCCCAGGCCATCCTCGACCGGGGCAGCCGCCCGGTCTGACGCGCTTCCGCAGCGAAATCATCCGGAAGATGCCCCACAACGCCACAGCCAGGGGGCGGTCCAGGCCGGTGCCAAACCGCCTGCCCAGCGGGGTCTGGCGGTCGATGCCGCGCTCCGCCGGAAATAGCCCCCCAGGCCCAGCCACCCGCGCCGACGTCCCCGGACGCCCCGGACTTCGGGAACGCCGGGGATGCCGGAGCGATCAGCGCCGCCGGGGGTCAGGCCTGCCTTGACCGGGGCAGTGGCCCAGCCTGGGGCCTCTACAGCCAAATGATCTGGAAGGAAGCCGGGACGCCTAGACCAGGAGGCGGTCCACGGTATTGCCGAGCTGACGGCCCAGGGGAGTCTGGTGGGCGATCTCGCGCTCCACATGGATGATGCCCTTGAGCACCGTGGAGTGCTTGCGGCCAAGGCGGTCGCCGATGGCGGCGAGGGACAGGTCGGTGTGGCGGCGGCAGAGATAGAAGGCGGTGTTGCGGGCAAGCACGGTCTGCTGGCTGCGGCTTTTCGATTTCAGCTCGCGTTCATCGATGCCGTAGGTCTTGCAGACAAAGGCCACGATGCGCTCCACGCCCGGCATGGGGGTCTGCACGGCGTAGTTCTCCAGCACCTGCCAGGCCAGCTCCTCGGTGATCTGCTGGCCGAGCAGCCGGGCCTTGAGCACCAGGTTGTTCA
>CAZXZF010000485.1:0-1822 GCA_964645095.1 uncultured Desulfocurvus sp.
CCCGACGTCATCGTCATGGACATGATCCACCCTGCGCGCCAGACCGGCGGGGCCGATATCATCAAGGAAATCCTGGCCGGACGCGAAACCAAGACCCCGGTGGTGTTCATCTCCACAAGCAACGAGATGCCCTCGCGCCTGGCCGCCGTGCGCTCCGGCGCCAGCGCCTATTTCGTCAAGCCCGTAAACGCGACCGAACTCTCCGCCACCCTGCACGCCCTGACCTCGACCAAGGAGCCCGAGCCGTACCGGGTCATGATCATCGACGACGACTCCAACCTCTTGAAGGTGTACAGCATCACCCTCAGGGAGGCGGGGATGGTGACCAAGACCCTGAGCGATCCGCTCCTGGCGCTGCCGCGGCTCTACGACTTCAAGCCGGACCTGATCCTGATGGACATGCACATGCCCGGCTGCAACGGCATGGAACTGGCCAAGGTGATCCGCCAGATCGATGCCCACATCAGCATCCCCATCGTCTTTCTCTCCAGCGAAACCGACGAGGGCTTGCAGTGTGACGCCCGCAGCATGGGCGGCGACGAGTTCCTGGTCAAGCCCATCAAGCCCGAACACCTCGTCTCCGCCGTAAGCTCCCGTGCCGGGCGGATGAAGCTCATCCGCTCCCTCATGACCAGGGATGGCATGACCGGGCTTTTCAACCACAGCGCCACCAAGGAATACCTGCACAGGACCGTGGATCTGGCCCAGCGCAAGGGCGAGGACCTCTGCTTCGCCATGATCGACCTGGACCACTTCAAGACCATCAACGACACCTATGGCCACCCTGTGGGCGACCAGGTGATCGTGGCCCTGGCCAGCCTGCTCAAGCAGCGGCTGCGCAAATCCGACGTGATCGGCCGCTATGGCGGGGAGGAATTCGCCGTCATCCTGCCGGGCTCCTCCATCGAGGAAGCGGCCATGCTTCTGGACAATCTGCGCAACGACTTTGCAAGCATCAGCTTTCCTGTGAAAAACACCCAGTTCAGCGCGGCCTTCAGTTGCGGCGTAGCCCAGCTTCGCGACACGAAGAGCGCAGAAGCGCTGTGCGCCGGGGCGGACAAGGCGCTCTACACGGCCAAGCGCGAGGGCCGCAACCGCACTGTGGCCCTCGGCTACCAACTGCCCCAGATCAACTTAAGCGGGGTGTCCATTCTGGTGGTCGAGGACGCACCCCCCATACGGGCCATCCTGACACACATGCTCCAGACCCTTGGCTGCGACTCCCTGGCCGAGGCCGCAAACGGCCAGGAGGCCTTGGAAGTCCTCGCGAAGCGAACGATCGACATCATCATCGCGGACTGGCACATGCCGATCATGGACGGGCTGGCGCTGCTCAAGGTGATCCGGGCCGACGGCAGAGTCAGCAAGATGCCCTTCCTGATGGTTTCCGGCGAAGGCGACTTTAGCGCAGTGAAACAGGCGATCCTGGCCGGGGTGTCGGACTACATCCTGAAGCCGGTTTCCACGGCCAAGCTCTCGAACAAGCTGGCCCGGCTGCTCAGCAAGGTCAAAGTCGAGCCGTAACGCATTGACCGAGGCCTCGCGCCTGGAAAACGACCCCTACCTGCGCACCCTGGCCCGGGGCATCGCCGACGGCGTTGTTGCCTACAAGACCCAGATCGAACGCTACGCCAGCAAGAAGTAGGCAGCCCAGGGGCTCCGCCCCCGGCACCCCCGCCAGAGGGCCTGAGGCCCTCTGGACTCCCCATTGCGCCGAAAGGGCTGTTTCAGGAGGAACCTGAAACAGCCCTTTCGGCTTGTGTGGGTCAGGGGAAGTCATGGGGAGACCTTGGCAAAACGCGGGCAGGCTGAAAAGGCCGTG
>CAZXZF010000486.1:0-1815 GCA_964645095.1 uncultured Desulfocurvus sp.
CGAGCAACTCGTTGAAGCCGCGCAGCTGGTCCTGGGCCAGGGCCTTCAGGGGGTAGATGGCCAGCGCGCGGGAGTCGGGGTTGGCCAGCACGGCCTCGATGATGGGCAGCTGGAAGGCAAAGGTCTTGCCGCTGGCCGTGGGCGTGGCCACCACCACATGCCTGCCCGCGCGCACGAGGTCCGCCGCGAGCGCCTGGTGGCTGTACAGCGCGTCAATGCCCTTTGCCGCCAGCACCTCGCGGATGGCCTTGGGCCAGGGCCGCCTCGGCTCGGCGAACTCGGCCTCGCGCCCCGGCACCAGCCGGTGGTGGCACACCTGGCGCCCCAGGCGCTCGGAGGCCAGCAGCGCGGCTATGTATTCGGCGATGGGGGACGTGTCATGGGGCGGCATGGGGGGAGTGTAGGGCAAAGGGGGCCGGGGGTCGAGAGGGGCGGCGGGGGCAAGGCGAAAACACAACACAAGTGTTGACTTTGCGCCATGCAACACTTATGTTGCCTTCATGAAAGCCAAGGAATTCCAGCGCTGGCTGCGCAAGCAGGGATGCAGCTTCGAGAGCAGCCGGGGTGGGAGCGGGCATCTGACCGTGCGCCTGGGCGACCGGAAGTCGATCCTGCCCATGCACGGCCAGGGCAAGGAACTGGGCACCGGACTGGTGCAAAAGATCAGAAAAGACCTTGGCCTGGACCAACAGTGAGATCAGGAGGAACGCCATGCTGGCCTACGCCATCGAGATGAGCCCCGACGACAACGGCACCCTGCTGGTGACCTGCCCGGACCTGCCGGAGGTGACCACCTGGGGCGAGGACGAGGCCGACGCCGTGCTCCGCGCCCGCGACGCCATCGAAGAGGCCCTGGCTGCGCGCATCAATGACCGCGAGGAGATCCCCGCGCCCGCGCCCGCCCTCGGACGGCCCGTGGCGACGCTGCCCGCGCTGGCGGAGCTGAAAATCGCGCTCTACTGCGCCATGCGCGAAACCGGCACACGCAAGGCCGATCTGGCGCGGCTGCTCTCGGCCCACGGCCCCCAGGTGGACCGCCTGCTGGACCTGCGTCACGCCTCGCGCCTGGACCAGTTGGAGACAGCCCTGGCCGCGCTCAACAAACGGGTGGAAGTGCGGGTGATGTAGATAAGGTGGTGCGCCACCTGCCTGCCCAGGCGCTCGGAGGCCAGCAGCGCGGCTATGTATTCGGCGATGGGGTTGGGCATGGGGGGAGTGTAGGGGATAAGCCTCCGGCGGCCAAGGGCTATTGCCCCTTGGAACCCCCAAAAGAGGGGGTCCAGGAAGTGCGTCCCCCTGGCCTACGGAGCAAAATCAAAAGCTACTTCGCCGAAATGTTGTACTTCTTCAGCTTGTACTGCAGCAGGCTCTTGGACACGTTCAAAAGCTCCGCAGCCTTGACCTGCACAAAGTCGCCGCGCACCAGCGCCCGGCGGATCACCGCCGCCTCGATCTTTTCGAGCGTCTCCGAGAGGTCGAGCTTGGTGGGCAGCAGGTCCACGGCGCTCTTGAACTGCGACTCCTCGTCCTTGATCTCCGGCGGCAGGTCCTCGGCCGAGACGGTGTCGCCCGTGCACATGACCACGCAGCGCTCGATGACGTTCTCCAGCTGGCGCACGTTGCCCGGCCACTCGTAGGCCGAGAGGTAGTCCATGGCCGAGGGCGTGAAGCCCTTGAGCTCGCGGGAGTTCTCGCGCGCGTAGCGGTCCAGGAAGTGCGCGGCCAGAAACGGGATGTCCTCGCGGCGCTCGCGCAAGGGCGGCAGGTGGATGCTGACCACGTTCAGGCGGTAGAACAGGTCCTCGCGGAAGCGGC
>CAZXZF010000487.1:0-1805 GCA_964645095.1 uncultured Desulfocurvus sp.
CTTCATCGGCCCCTCCTGGCGCGTCATCCGCGACCTGGGCGACAAGATCAACACCAAGCGCCTGGCCCGAAGCCTGGGCGTGCCCACGGTGCCCGGAAGCGACCGCGCCATCTACGACGAGATGGAGGCCGAGACCATCGGCCAGAAGCTCTTCGACTACCAGGAGAAGCAGGGCGTGGCCCGGCCCATGGTCCTGGTCAAGGCCTCGGCCGGCGGCGGCGGCATGGGCATCGACGAAGTGCACAGCATGAACCACTTCCGCCAGACGTACCGGCGCATCCGCAACTACTCCCAGCGCCAGTTCAACGACCCCGGCGTGCTCATCGAGCAGCGCATCTTCAACTACAACCACCTGGAAGTGCAGATCGTCTCCGCGCGCGGCGGGCTTGACCCCATCCACTTCGGCACGCGCAACTGCTCCGTGCAGAGCCCTGGCCGCCAGAAGCGCATCGAGACCGCGCCGGGCTTCGTGCCCGAGTGCCTGACCTACGGCTTCGACGCGCGCAAGGTCATGGACGACATCGTGCGCCACTCCCTTTCCATCGCCCGCGAAATCAACTACGATAACGTGGGAACCTGGGAATGGATCGTGACGCCCAAGGGCGAGCCCTTCCTCATGGAAGTGAACACGCGCATCCAGGTGGAGAACGGCGTGTCCGCCGCCATCTCGCGCATCAAGGGCAAGGGTGACGTGAACCTTATCCGCGAGCAGATCCGCCTGGGCCTGGGCGAGGAGCAGGGCTACACCCAAGGCGACGTGAGCTTCGAGGGCGTGGGCATCGAGTACCGCATCATCGCCGAGGACACCGGGAACCGCTTCGCCCCCTGGACCGGCCGCATCGAGACCATCGCCTGGACGGACAAGCCCTGGCTCAAGCTGCACACCCACGTGCCCCAGGACCGGGCCTACCAGATTCCCACGGAGTATGACCCCAACCTGGCCCTGGCCATCATCTGGGGCAAGGATCTGGCGGAGGCCAAGGCGCGCGGCCTGGCCTTCCTGGACGACTTCAAGCTTGCCGGGGCCGATGCCCAGGGCATGGAGCTCAAGTCCAACATCGCCTTCCTGCGCGAGAAAACCAAGGACCTGCTGGAGTTCTAACTCCGGAGACCACACCGCCCATGGATATCGAAAAAAATCTCGACACTCTCTCGCACCGCGTGGCCTACGCCCGCGACATCATGGTGCCCAGAACCAGCGAACGCCTGGAGGCCATCAGCCAGGAAATCGCCCTGCTCGCGCCCAGGCTCGACAGCCTGGACATCGACGCGGCCCTGGACAAGATCGCCGACATCTCCCGCAGGCTCTCCGTGCTGGAAGCGGACCTGGACCAGCTGCTCACGCCCATGGACAAGGTGCGCGTGGTGCGCCACCCGCAGCGCGTGTGCCTGAAGGACATCCTGGAGAACGTCTACGACAACTACACCGAGATCGGCGGCCGCGACGAGGTCTCCATCGACCCCGGCATGCTCATCGCCCGGGCCTACATCACCCGGCGCGTGGGCAAGCGCGTCATCCACCACTCGGTCATGGTGGTGGGCCAGGAAAAGGGCCACGGCCAGGAGTTCCGCAACGGCGGCTCCATCAAGCCCTGGGGCAACGCCAAGGCGCTCAAGTACATGAAGGTCGCGGCGCTGGAGAACATCCCCATCCACGCCTACGTGTCCACGCCGGGCTCCTATCCCATCGAGGACTACCCCGGCGCGGCCCAGCAGATCGCCGAGAACATCTACGAAATGGCCGGGCTTGACGTGCCCATCGTGGCCGTGTTCTCCGAGGGCGGCAGCGGCGGGGCCGAGGCCAT
>CAZXZF010000488.1:0-1789 GCA_964645095.1 uncultured Desulfocurvus sp.
CCCAGCTCCATGACGGATTCGAAGAGGAAGTGGTCCACCACGTGGCAGAGCATGTGCCCGGCCGCGATGTGCACCTCCTGCACCTGGGGGGTGTCCTTGCTGCCCACGCTCAAGAGATGGTCGCAGAGCGGCTCCATCTCCCCGGTCATGGCCCCGCACAGGCCGATGGTGGTGAGCCCGCGCGTCTTGGCCTCGCGCAGGGCGGCCAGCACGTTGCGGCTGGTGCCGGAGGTGCTTAAGCCCACCAGGATGTCTCCGGCCTGGCCCAGGGCCTGGACCTGCTTCACGAACACGAGGTCAAAGCCGTAGTCGTTGCCGATGGCGGTGATGATGGAGGTGTCGGTGGTCAGCGCCATGGCCGGCAGCGGCGGCCTCTCCAGTTTGAAGCGGTTGACGAACTCTGCGGCCAGATGCTGGCAGTCGGCGGCGCTGCCGCCGTTGCCGCAGAGGAGAACCTTGCCGCCCTCGGTGAGGCACAGGGCGATGACCCGGGCGATGTCGACCAGGTGGGCTGCGTGCTCCTCGAAGAAGGCCTCGCGTACGCGCAGGCCCTCGCGGGCGTGTTCCAGAACCTTGCGGATGGCTTTTTCGGACATGGGGGGTCTCCGGTTGATCAGGCGATGTTGCGCAAAGCAGGGCTTCATTACACCGTTTTGGCCGCGCAGGCAACGCATGCGGCGGCCACTGGGCGCCGAACAATGTTCTGTCCTAGGGTTCGGCCGTTGTTCTGCAAAAAATGCTTTGAACTCCCGTCCTGATTGGGATAAAGGACTGAGCACATAGGTTTCGGTTGCACAATTTTCTACAATTTTGGAGGAGGAACGATGAAAGGGATGACCGTCAAAGTGTTGGTAACGGTCCTGGCTCTGGCCCTGGGCGCGGTTGCGCTCATGGGTTGCGGCAAGGGCGAAGACGTGATCAAGATCGGCTTCAACCTGGAACTCACCGGCGACATCCCGAAGGTCGGCGAGGCCTCCAAGTTCGCCGCCGAGATGCTCAAGGAAGACATCAACGCCAAGGGCGGCCTGGAAGTGGGCGGCAAGAAGTACAAGCTCGAGTTCGTCTACCAGGACAACGAGGCCAAGGCTGAGAGCGCCGTCAACGCCGCGCTCAAGCTCATCACCCAGGACAACGTCGTGGCCATCATCGGCCCCAACTCCTCCAAGCAGGCCATTCCCGCTGGCGGCGCCTGCAACGACAACCAGACCCCCATGGTCAGCCCCTGGTCCACCAACCCCGACACCACCAAGGACCGCCCCTGGGTCTTCCGCGCCGCCTTCCTCGATCCCTTCCAGGGTCCGGTGGCCGCGAACTTCGCCGCCAAGCAGTTTGGCGCCAAGACCAGCGCTGTGCTCTTTGACATCGCCAACGACTACTCCAAGGGCCTGGCCGAGATCTTCAAGGCCGAGTGGGAGAAGAAGAGCGGCGCAGGCACCGTGGTGGCCTTTGAGTCCCACGGCACCAAGGACCAGGACTTCTCGGCCCAGCTGACCAAGATCGTGGCCGCCAAGCCCGACTTCATCTTCGTGCCCGACAACTACAACCAGGTCGCCCTGATCATCAAGCAGGCGCGCGACCTGGGCTACAAGGGCCCCTTCATGGGCTCCGACGCCTGGGGCTCGGCTGAGCTCATGACGCTGTGCGGCAAGGAATGCATCGGCCAGTTCTTCAGCACCCACTACGCCGCCGCCGGCGCCCAGGGCGCGACCAAGGAATTCATCGACCGCTACACCACCAAGTACAAGTACGTGCCCGACGACGTGGCCGCCCTGACCTGGGACGCCACCCG
>CAZXZF010000489.1:0-1783 GCA_964645095.1 uncultured Desulfocurvus sp.
GCCAAGCCCGGCCGCAACTACTACACCGAGTTCGTGGAAAAGGCCCCCAAGGACACCGTCATCCTGACCCTTGCGTGTGGCAAGTTCCGCTTCTTCGACCAGCAGCTGGGCGACATCGGCGGCATCCCGCGCCTGCTCGACATCGGCCAGTGCAACGACGCCTACTCCGCCATCCAGATCGCCGTGGCCCTGGCCGGGGCCTTCAACTGCGGCGTCAACGAGCTGCCGCTGTCCTTGATCCTGTCCTGGTACGAGCAGAAGGCCGTGGCCATCCTCCTGACCCTGCTGTCCCTTGGCATCAAGAACATCCGCCTCGGACCCTCACTGCCCGCGTTCATCACCCCGAACGTTTTGGCCTTCCTGGTGGAGAACTTCGACATCAAGGCCATCACCACCCCGGACGAGGACTTGAAGGCCATTCTCGGCTAAAGGTGCGCCAGGCCACTTGCCAAGCCAGGAACAATTCCTAATTAAAGAACTGCTCAGCACCTTCACACTCCACGGGCGCGGGGGCCGACGAACACCCCCGCGCCCACCTTCAACGGGAGATCACCATGCGCGCCACACGAAAGCTCATCACGGTCAACGAGGAACTCTGCAACGGCTGCGGCAACTGCGTCACCGGCTGCGCCGAGGGCGCGCTGGCCATCATCGACGGCAAGGCCAGGCTCGTGAACGAGGTCTTCTGCGACGGCCTGGGCGCCTGCCTGGGCGAATGCCCCACCGGCGCGCTCAAGGTGGTCGAGGTGGAAGCCGAAGATTTCGACCCCGCCGCCGTCACCGCGCTCCTCAAGAGCCAGGGACGCGCCGTGCCCGACCACATGCCCGACCCGGCCAGCCTGCGGCTCGGCCCCAGCCTGCGGCTGGACCCAAAGGGTGTTGGCGGACAGGCCACGGCTTCCAGGCCGGTCGGAGGCGGCTGCCCCGGCAGCCGGGCCATGAGCCTGAAGCCCCACGGTCCGAGCGGCGGCTCCCCCTGCCAACAGGCCAATGTTCCCGCCAGCCAGTCCGGGGGGGCCTCCAACCTGTCGCACTGGCCCATCCAGCTGCGCCTGGTGCCGCCCACCGCGCCCTTTCTCAAGAACGCGCGCCTGCTCCTGACCGCCGACTGCGTGCCGCCGTCCTTCCCGGATTTCAACGCGCGCCTGCTGCCCGGCCGCATCCTGCTGCTCGGCTGCCCCAAGTTCGACGACGCGCAAAGCTACATCGACAAGCTGGCCGACATCCTGCGCGAAAACGCCATAAAGGACATCACCGTGGTGCAGATGGAAGTGCCCTGCTGCGCGGGCATGACCGCCATCGCCCTGCGCGCGGCCCAGGCAGCTGGCGTCGCCGTGCCCATCGAAACCATCGTCATCACCCGCGACGGCCAGGTCCAGGCTGCTGGGGGGCCCGCAGGCCCCGGCGGCCTGCCCCGCTTCGCCGGATAGTCACACACAACACACGCTCCAACAACAAGGAGACGCGCCATGAAGATCACCGACCTGCACGCCCAGAACGACTTCAAGCCCTTTGGCCCGAGCAAGCTGCTCGTGCACGAGAGCGAATTCATGAAGGTCATCAACTTCAACTTCAGGCCCGGCCAGGGGCTGCCCATCCACCACCACGACCTTGAAGGCGAACTCGTCATCTGCGTGCTCGAAGGCGAGGGCTTCTTCCTCTCCTCCGACGGCCAGGTGCCCTGCAAGACCGGCGATACCCTGGTCTGCCCCATCGCCGTGCCGCACGGCATCATCGCCAGCACCGACATGCGCGTGCTCGTGACCATCGCCCCGCCCATTTA
>CAZXZF010000490.1:0-1779 GCA_964645095.1 uncultured Desulfocurvus sp.
AACGAGTACCACAAGGCCGACATGATGAGCGTCATCTGCAAGGCCCACAAGCAGATCGGCCAGACCGGGGGCATGCGCCTGTTCAAGTCCTACCGGCCGGAGTTCCCGAACGGCGGCCAGAAGCGCGACTTTGTCTACATCAAGGACTGCGTGGACATCCTCTGGTGGCTCCTGGAGAACCCCCAGGTGAACGGCATTTTCAATGTTGGCACTGGAATTGCTCGTACTTGGAACGACCTGGCGCGCGCGGTGTTCGCGGCCATGGGAAAGCCTGCGGACATCAGCTACATTGAGATGCCCGAGGCCATCCGCGACAAGTATCAGTATCTGACCCAGGCCGACATGGGCAAACTGCGCGCCGCCGGATACACGGCAGAGCTCACCAGCCTGGAAGACGCGGCCCGGGATTACGTGACCGGTTATCTCGACAAGGACGACCCCTGCCTGGACTCCAGGAAGGGGTAAAAAAGAAAAGGACGACAACGGGTTGAATCGCAAGCGGTACGTGCTCTTCCTGGCCCTGGGGCTGCTCCACTGTCTGCTGGCGGGGCCTACCCTTGCGGTCATCGGCGACGCCGCCGGCGGACCCGAGATGCGCCTGCCGGTGACGCCGCCCGCGCCGCCCCAGGCCGTCCGCCAGATCCGTCTCGAAGCGGCGCAACCGCCACATGTCCCGCCGCCGCCCAGCATCACCGCGGGCGTCGACATTCCGACGCCCTCCCTTGCGCAGCCGCCGGTGTTCGCCGAGGGGCTGCTCCAGGGCCATGACGGCACCCGTGTCGCCCTGGGGCCGGGCATGACCGTGGGCGGGCCGGAGGTGCGCATGGGCGTCAACCCGCCGGACATGGCGCAGTCGTTTCTGCCGCCGCCGCCGCCGTCCTTCCCCATGGCGACGGAGCTTGGCCCGGAGCAGTGGAAGCTCTCCGCCGACCGCATCGAGGGGCAGCACGACAGCGAATACCTGCAGGCCGCGGGCAACGTGCTCCTGACCAAGGGCCTGAACACCCTTCGGGCCGACTTTGCGCGCTACTACCAGGCCAGCCGCTGGGTGGTGCTCAAGGGCAACGTGCGCGTGACCTGGGAAGGCGACATACTGGAGGCCGAGGAGGCCGAGTTCGACCTCTCCAACATGCTCGGCTGGCTCAAGCGCGGCAAGGTCTTTGTGGGCAAGTCGCACATCTATTTCCAGAGCGAGACCATCCGCAAGTACGGCGCGTCGAGCTACCGCTTCCAGAACGCCAAGGTCACGGGCTGCGACGGCGACAAGCCCGCCTGGGCCATCACGGCCGATGAGGGCGACATCAACATCGACGGCCGCACCAAGCTCTGGCATACGCGCTTCAACGTGCAGGACACGCCTGTGGCCTACCTGCCGTTCATGTCTCTGCCGGGCGGGGCCAGGCGGCAGAGCGGCCTGCTCGTGCCGGAGATCTCCCACAGCACCAAGCGCGGGTTTGCCATCAACCAGCCCTACTACCAGGTCCTCAACGACGAGCGCGACCTGACCTTTTTCGAGAACGTCATGAGCCGCAGGGGCCTCATGCAGGGCCTGGAGTACCGCCACTTCGAGAACCCGGACACCAAGGGCGACTGGCGCATCGATTACCTGAACGACCGCATCACGGCGGCGAATTCGTCGAAGGAGGATCTCTACCTCCAGACCGACGGCCTGACGCGCCCGAACTCCAACCGCTGGTGGATGCGCAGCAAGTTCAACGGGTTTGTCCAGGACCCTGCCTGGCAGGTCAAGCTGGACCTGGACATGGTCAGCGACCAGAA
>CAZXZF010000491.1:0-1774 GCA_964645095.1 uncultured Desulfocurvus sp.
GGACCTGCGCCGGGTGATCATCGACCAGTGCTCCGAGGGCGGCGGGCACCTGGCCCCGTCCCTGGGCGTGGTGGAGCTCACCCTGGCCCTGTACAAGGCCTTTGACTTCGAGCGCGACAAGCTCATCTGGGACGTGGGCCACCAGGCCTATGCCCACAAGCTGCTCACCGGGCGGCTGCCGCGCTTCCACACCCTGCGCCGCCTGGACGGCGTCAGCGGGTTCCCGCGCATGAGCGAGAGCCCGTATGACCACTTTGGCGTGGGGCATTCCAGCACCTCCATCTCCGCGGCGCTGGGCATGGCCATGGGCCGCGACCTGGCCGGGCTTGACCACCGCGTGGTCTCGGTCATCGGCGACGGCTCCATGACCGCCGGGCTGGCCTATGAGGGCCTGAACCAGGCGGGCGACATGGGCCGCAAGATGGTCGTGGTCCTGAACGACAACGAGATGAGCATCTCCAAGAACGTCGGCGCGCTGTCGAGCTTCCTCTCGCGCAGGCTGTCCCGGCCCGCGCCCCAGCGCTTCAAGCGCGGGTTCGAGTCCTGGCTGGCCACCATCCCGCGCATCGGCAAGGACCTGGCCATGTATGCGCGGCGCAGCGAGGACTCGCTGAAGACCTTCTTCACGCCGGGCATGCTCTTCGAGGCCTTCCGCTTCACCTATGTCGGGCCCATCGACGGCCACGACATCGCCACCCTGGCCGACGTGTTCGAGCAGACCAAGGGCATGGACCGCCCGGTGCTGGTGCATGTGCTGACCAAGAAGGGCCGGGGTTACATTCCGGCCGAGACCAACCCCACGTATTTCCACGGCGTGGGCAGCTTCGAGCCCGAGACCGGCCTGGCCCCGGCCAAGCCCAGCGGCGGGAACAAGACCTATACCGAGATCCTGGGCGAGACCCTGTGCCGCCTGGCCGAGACCGACGGCAAGATCGTGGCCATCACTGCGGCCATGCCCGAGGGCACGGGCACGGACTGCTTCCGCCAGGGCCACCCGGAGCGCTTCGTGGACGTGGGCATCTGCGAGCCCCACGCCGTGACCTTTGCCGCCGGGCTGGCCACCCAGGGCTTCAAGCCCGCGGTGTGCATCTACTCCACCTTTTTGCAGCGCTCGTACGACCAGATCGTGCACGACGTGTGCCTGCAGAACCTGAACGTGAATTTCTTTCTGGACCGCGCCGGGCTGGTGGGCGAGGACGGGGCCACGCACCACGGCGTGTTCGACATCGCGTATCTGCGCCACGTGCCGAACCTGACCTTCATGGCGCCCAAGGACGAGGCCGAGCTGGCCCAGATGGTGGCCACGGCCCTGGCGACGCCCGGTCCTGCGGCGGTGCGCTACCCGCGCGGGGTCGGCCCCGGAGCGGCGGTGCCAAAGGCCCCGGAGACCCTGGACCTGTTGCCGCTGGGCCAGGGCGAGCTCTTGCGCGACGGCGCGGACGCCGTGATCATCGCCCTGGGCTCGCGCGTGTATCCGGCCCTGGAGGGCGCGCAGGAGCTGGAGGCCGAGTCTGGCCTGTCCGTGGCGGTGTTCAACGCCCGGTTCATCAAGCCCCTGCCCGAGGCGCAGATAGCGGAGCTGGCCGGGCGCTTCAAGTGCCTCATCACGGCCGAGGAGGGCTGCCTGGCGGGCGGCTTCGGCTCGGCGGTGCTGGAGCTTCTGGCCGACCGGAATCTTCTTGCGGGGCGCACGTTGCGCCGCGTGGGCATCGCGGACGCCTTTGTGGAGCACGGCACCTCCAAGGAGCTGCGCGCCAAGGTCGGCATCGACAAG
>CAZXZF010000492.1:0-1772 GCA_964645095.1 uncultured Desulfocurvus sp.
CACCACATCGCGCACATGGGGCTTCAGGCCCACCTCAAAACGCAAAAGCATAGGATACGCTCCTTAACAATGTCCGCCCCCGGCATGCCTGGGCGCGGCCGTTAGCCCCTGGGATCAGCCCTCGGAGAGGGTGTCGCCCCCGGCGGTCTTGGATCTGTAGGCCAGGTTGTCCACGCGCTTGAGCAAGCCCTCGGCGGTGTCGTTCTCCTGCAACATGGAAGCGCCCACGCTGACCGTGACCAGCCCCTTGAACAGCTCGCGCACGTCGGTCAGGATGCGCTGGCCGATGGCCCGCAGGCGCTCCTGGTCGATCTCGGTGACGATGACCACGAACTCGTCTCCGCCATAGCGGCAGGGGTAGTCCATGCCCTGGCGCACCTGCCGCAGCAGCAGGGCCCCCACGCCCCGGAGCACGGCGTCCCCGGCCAGGTGGCCCTGAGTGTCGTTGACGGTCTTGAATTTGTCCAGGTCGAAGAAGACCATGCCCAGCCCCCGCCCGGTGCGGCGGCAGCGGTTCACCTCACGCTCAAGGGTGGTGTGGAACTGGTAGTGGTTGAACAGGCCCGTGAGCCCGTCGAACAGGGCGCGCACCTTGAGCTTGGCCTCCAGGCGGCGGATCTGGGTCAGGTCGCGGCCCACCACCAGGTACTCCCGGGCGGTGCCCGGCTTGCCCGTAAGCGGCGCCAGGGACAGCTCATAGGGCAGCTCCGAGCCGCCCTGGGTGGCCAGCGTGGCTTCCACCGGGGCGGGCTGGTCCACGGCGAAAAGCTCCGGCCCCCAGACCCCTGCAAAAGGCTGCTGCGGGCTGAAAACCTTGAAGAACTCCCGGCCTGTGAGCCCCAGCTCCTGGCGCGAGCAGAAATCCACGATGCCTGTGGCGCTGACGGTGAGCACCAGCTCCTGCATGGACCCCACCAGGCGCTCCAGGAAGTTCTTGCGGCGCAGGGTCTGCACCTCGACCTCGGAGAGCTCGCGCAGGTCCTCCAGCAGGAGCAGCACGCCCTGGCTCTGGGCGTCCTGGGCCCGGTGGGCCGAGAGGTACAGGCAGCCGTCGACTGCGCGCCCGCCCTTCTTCTGCTCCACGAAATAGACGATCTTGCCGAAGTGCGCGCGGGCAGGGTCGGCCAGGAAGGCCGCGACCTCGGCCACGGTCTGGCCGGAGAGCCTGCGGGCCAAAATATCCGCCAGGGCCTGCCCGCGCGGCGCGGTGTCCAGGCCCAGGTACTCGCCGATGCGCTTGTTGGCCTCCACCACGACCCCGGCCCCGTCGATGCGGGCCACGCCGATGGGGATCTTGTCAAAGGCCAGGGCCTTCTCCTCCAGCACGGCCTGCCGGGCGCAGTAGTACTCGTAGCCCTGGCTGAAAAACCGCAGGTACAGGCCCAGGTTGTCCAGCTCGTCCTGGGGCAGGTTGGCCTCGCCCAGGCGCAGCTCGCCCAGGCGTGTGCCCGAGCTGGTCAGCTCCAGGCCGGGGCGCTTGACGCTCCAGGGCAGGCGGCCCTCGGCGGAGCGGACCTCGGCCTGCTCCAGCACGCCTTCCGGGGTCAGGTGGAACAGGCTGTAGGTGCTGCCGTGGGGCGTGCGCAGGGCCAGATCCCAGGACTTCACGTCCCAGTTGAGCTTGATGTGCTTGCCCAGGGTGCGCGCCACGGACATAAGGCCGCCCTCGGCGGTTAAGAGGTCCATGCTGAGGAAGCAGTAGCCCTGCATGACCTTCACGGAATGGCGGTAGTAGGCCCGGTTCTGGTCGCCCTCGCCGATGCCGAGGGACT
>CAZXZF010000493.1:0-1772 GCA_964645095.1 uncultured Desulfocurvus sp.
AGAGCACCAGGTACAGCCCTCCGGCCTCGATGTAGCGCCGCACGGCCATGGTCACCCGCGGCATCTGGATGACCCCGCAGGTGCCCTCCTGGATGCGGATGCCCGCAGTGCCGTGGGAGTACAGGATGAACGGGGTGCGCTTGAGCATGGCCCGCTCAGCCGCGCGGATGATCTTTTCGCCCTCGGCCGCGCCCACGGTGCCCCCACGGAAGGGGCTGACCAGCACCGCCACCACCGTGGTCACGCCCTCGATGTGCGTCTCAAAGGTGATGCAGGAGCTGCCCAGGCCGGTCTCGCGCTTGGCCTGCTCCAGCTTCAGGTCAAAGCCCTCATAGGCCAGGGGGTTGCTCGATTCCAGCTCGCGGTTGAACTCGTAGGCCGAGGCGAAGTCAAAGACGTTGTACAGATACCACTGGAATTCCATTGGGAAATTGTGCCCGCAGTGGGAGCAGACCCCGGCGAACTCTCCGAACAGGTCCGGCCCCCAGAGGTCCAGGCAGCCGTGGGTGGGGGTGTTCGGGCAGGTCAGGGTGCGGTCCTCGCGGCTCTTTGGGCTCACGTAGACCCAGGAATCCTCCAGGCGGCAGGCCCCCTCCTCCGGGCAGGACAGGTTCGTCAGGCGCTCCAGGGCCTCCGGCGGCACCTCCAGGCGGCGCTGGTGGCCGTCGCCCAGGCCCAGGAACCGGCCAAGGGGCCCGCCCACGCCCTGGCGCAGGGCGCGCAATTCGGCCTCTGCGGCTTCGAGCAGGCGCAGCAGGCGGCGCTTGTGCCGGGCCAGAAAGTCGTGGCGCAGGGTGCTGTGCGCGGCCCAGAGCATGCCCTCCAGCCCGGAGTAGATGCGCGCGCCGAGGGTGCGGTTGTCGCGGCAGGCCGTGCGGCTCATGGCCCGGAACTTTTCGAAGCGCTTGCGCACCAGCTTGGTCCGGGCGCTCTGGCCAAGGGACCAGCGCACGAAGATGTCCTGCGGGTCCAGCGTCTTGGCCTGGCGGCGGATGGCCATGCCGCGCAGCGGGCCCAGCCCTTCCACGGCGTCCACCACCTCGTCCGTGGCGCGGATGACCTCGCGCCTCAGCTGGCGGAAAAAATCGTAGTGCTCGGGCCGCGCGCCCAGGGGCGGCTCCTGGATCACGCGGTCGATGAAGCCGAGCTCCAGGTTGTCGGCTGCGGTGATGCGCAGGCGGGTGGCGCAACGCTCAATGAGCTCCGGCGTGGCCTTGTCCTTGAGGCCGCCCTCGATGGCCGCCGCGCCCTCGGGCGAGATCACCGAATAGTAGCCGTGGGAGAGCATGAGGCGGCGGTCGGCCAGGGCGATGGCCTCGGCCCCGCCGCTGCCGCCCTCGGAGAACACGCTGATGATGGGCACCTTGAGCCCGGACATGACGTACAGGTTCTTGGCGATCTGCTGGGCCGCGCCGGGATAGTCCTCCACCGGGAAGGCGCCGGGCGTGAAGACGTAGGTATGGATGGGGATGTTCTCGATCTCGGCCACTTTCATGTAGTAGAGCGCGTTGGCGTTGCCCCAGGGCTTGATGGAGCCCGCGTTGCGGAACTCCTGGCCGTGGCCCTTCTCCTGGCCCACCACCATCACCGACTGGTGCACGGTCTTCTTGCCCATGCGCCGGGCGATGGTGGCGCGGGCGATGATCATGCCCGGATCGATGCTCCACTCGTCCTGGCCGCCGATCTCGGTGTAGTTGTCGTAGACGTTCTCCAGGATGTCCTTCAGGCAGATGCGCTGCGGGTGGCGCACGATGCGCACGCGGTCCATGGGC
>CAZXZF010000494.1:0-1772 GCA_964645095.1 uncultured Desulfocurvus sp.
CATGCTGCACGTGAAGAACCGCTTCCCGCACCCCGGCTACTGGGGCGCGTTCACCCTGTCCGGCGACTACAAGTAGGGATGTAGAGAACGATGATGAACATGCGCGCCCTGCTCCGCACGCTCTCCCTCACGGCTGTCTTCCTGCTCGCCCTTCTGGCCGGGGAAGTTGTGGCCGGACAGGCCGGTGCCGCCCAGCCCCGCGGAACCGCCCTCGGGACCGCCCCCCGGCCCCCCCTCGTGATCACCCTCTGGACCGCGACGGACAGGACTCCGCTTCGGGCCGAGCGCTCCGGCGAGGCGGCAGTGCTCAAGGACCTGCCGCGCGGCATGCCGGTGCGGCTCATCCGTGGCGAAGGGGCCTGGCTCCTGATCCTGGAGCCCGGCGGGGTGCAGGGCTGGGCCTACCAGGGCCACCTGGAGGCCGTACCCCCGGCTCCGGCAGAAATCGACCTCTTCGCCCCGCTGCCGGCAAGCCTGGTGCTGGCCGAGGCCGCCGACACCAGCCGCAGCTCGCGCTCGGTGCAGCCGGTGCGCAACCAGGACACCCAGGCTCTGTGGGCCGTGCTGGAGCTGCCGCTCTCGCGGCAGGACCTGGAACAATTCCTGCGCGAGGGCGGCATCGGCGAGTACGCAAGGGCAAGCCCGCAGACCAGCGGCGGCCCGCCCAGGCTGCCTGCGCCCAGGGCCGTGACAGCACCGGGCGGAGAGGCCGAGCGCCTGCTGGGCCTCAACCTCGCCGTGGCCGTGGCGCGCCGGGTGGCCAAACCGGCCTTCGGCATGCAGCTCCAGCGTTACGTCAACCTGGTGGGTTTGAGCGTGGCGCGCTTCGCTCCCGGAAACGCCCTGGCCTACCGCTTCGTGGTGCTGGACAGCCCGAGCCCGCAGTCCTTCAGCCTGCCCGGAGGCTTCATCATGCTCACCACCGGGCTCTTGCAGGCCCTGGACAACGAGGCGCAGCTGGCCCTTGTGCTGGCGCACGAATCGGCCCAGGCGTCCCTTGGACATGTCTGGGCCGGGGCCAAAAGGACGCAGTTCTTCCGGTCCGGCGGGACCATGACCGATCAGGGCGTGCAGTCGCCGCTGTTCGCGCAGATGCTGGGCGAGGTGCTGGAACTGGTGCTGCGCCAGGGCCTGGGGCAATACCAGGAGGGACAGCGGCAGGAAGGCCAGCGGCAGGAGCTCCAGGCCGACGCAGCTGCGGTCCAGATGGCCTACCGCGCGGGCTACGACCCCTTGCAGCTGGCGGCGGCCATCCGCAACGTGGAGCGGGCGGCGGACAAGTCCGAGGCCGGGACCGGGGCGAAATGGAACGACCTGCGCCAGCCCGTGGCCAGACGCCTCAAGCACATCCAGTCCCTGCTGATGCAATTGCCCATGCAGGACGGCCTGGCCCTGGGCACGGAGCGCTTCCGCGCCAACCGCTGAGCCGCCGTCAGCTGTTCCTGTTCCTCGCGTCCTGTCCGAAACGCTTCGCGCTTACTGTCCGAGACGCTTGGCGTCCTCAATGGCCTTGCGCGCATCAGGCGGGATGTCCGCCTCCGTGGCCGGGCCGGTGGACGGATGGTCCTTGTTGCCGATGCGCACCGTGCCGCCCTTGTTGACCACCGTGCCGGTGCTGGTCTTGATCTTGCCCTTTTCCAGGCCTGCGGCGGCCTCGCGCTTGAGGGCCTCCTTCTCGGCCTGGGCCTCGGCCTTGGCCGCAGCCTTGAGCGCCTCCTTCTCGGCCCTGGCCTGGGCCTTGAGGCTCTCCTTCCCGCGCTCGCGCTCGGCCT
>CAZXZF010000495.1:0-1772 GCA_964645095.1 uncultured Desulfocurvus sp.
TGAAGACGGTCCCACCCACCAGCCCGTGGAGCACGTGGCCTCGCTCAGGCTCATCCCGAACATGTATGTCTGGCGGCCTTGCGATGCCGTGGAGACGACCATCGCCTGGGGCTGTGCCGTGGAGCGCACCAGCGGGCCCAGCGCCATCGTCTGCTCGCGCCAGAACCTGCCGCACCAGCCGCGAACGGCCAAGGTCCTGGGCAACATCCACCGCGGCGGCTACGTCCTGCGCGACTGCGCCGGGCGGCCCGAGGCGCTTCTCATGGCCACAGGCTCCGAGATCGGCCTGGTCATGGAGGCCGCAAAGACATTGGAGGCCGAGGGCCACCGCGTGCGCGTGGTCTCCATGCCCTGCCTGGAGCTCTTTGACGCCCAGCCCCAGCATTACCGCAGCGCCGTGCTGCCCCCCAGCGTGCCGGTGGTTCTGGCCGTGGAGGCCGGGTCCACTGCGGGCTGGTACAAGTATGTCGGTTCGCGCGGCCGCATCATCGGGCTGGACCGCTTCGGCGAATCCGCGCCTGGGGAGGTGCTCTTCGACCACTTCGGCCTCACTGCCGAGCGTGTGACCGAAGCCGCCCGGCGGATGCTCCCCGAGAGGAAGCCGCACAAACAGTCTGCCTGAGCGCAGCGCCCATCGACAGACAGAACCGCACACAAGCAAGGGGGAAAGAGCATGCACGTCAAGACCATGTCCGACCAGAAGCTCAAGAACCGGCGAGTGCTCATCCGCATGGACCTGAACGCTCCGCTCAAGGACGGCCGCGTGACCAGCGACGCCCGTCTGCGCGCCGCCCTGCCGACCATCCGCCAGACCCTGGAGGCCGGGGCCGCGGTGCTCCTCATGTCGCACCTGGGGCGGCCCAAAGAGGGCGGTTTTGACCCGGCCTACTCCATGCGCCCGGTGGCCGAGCGCCTGTCCTGGCTGCTGGGGCAAAACGTCCGGCTGCAGCGCGACTGGCTGGACGGGGTGGACCTGCGCCCGGGCGAGGTCGTCCTGGCGGAGAATGTGCGCTTCAACGCCGGCGAGAAGGCCAACGACCCGGAACTGGGGCGGCGCATGGCCCGGCTCTGCGACGTGTTCGTCATGGACGCCTTTGGCACCGCGCACCGCGCCCATGCCTCCACCCATGCCGTTGCCCGATATGCGCCCATCGCCTGCGCAGGACCGTTGTTCCTGCGCGAGCTGCGCACCCTGGGACAGGCCCTGCGCGCCCCAGCCCGGCCCGTGACAGCCATCATCGGCGGCTCCAAGGTTTCCACCAAGCTCTCCATGCTCCATGCCCTGCTGGGACGCGTGGACCGGCTCATCGTGGGCGGCGGCATCGCCAACTGCTTCCTGGCGGCCTCAGGCCGCGGTATCGGCATCTCTCTGAGCGAGCCGGACATGCTGGACGAGGCCAGAGACATTTTGCGCGAGGCCCGGCTTGCCGGGGTGGACATCCCCCTGCCGGAGGACATGATCTGCGCCACGGGTCTTTCCGACGACGCACCGGCCAGCGAGCGCGAGGCCGGGGATGTGCAGGGCGACGAGATGATCCTGGACATCGGACAAAAGACCTCGCGCAGATACGCCGACATTCTGCGGGACTCCGGAACCATCTTCTGGAACGGGCCCGTAGGCGTCTTCGAGTGCGACCGCTTTGCCCAAGGCACCAGGGCCATCTCTCAGGCCGTGGCCGATAGCCCGGCCTATTCCATCGCCGGCGGCGGCGACACCCTGGCGGCCATCGACAAATACGGCGTGGCCGGGAACATCTCCTACATCTCCACCG
>CAZXZF010000496.1:0-1768 GCA_964645095.1 uncultured Desulfocurvus sp.
ATGAAGGCCAGCCAGGTTTGGCTGAACAACGTGCCCTGCTACGCCGGCCTGGCCGCCGTGGACGCCTACTGCGGCGCCACCGAGCCCAGCGCCGACGATCCCCTGAACAAGGTCTATCCGGGCCGCTTCGCCTATGGCGGCGGGCATGTCATCGAGGACCTGCTGCGCGGCAAGCCCGTGCGCCTGCGCGCCAAGTCCTACGGCACGGACTGCTACCCGCGCCGGGAGCTGGAGAAGGACGTCACCCTGGCCAGCCTGCCGGGCGCCTGGCTGCTCAACCCACGCAACTGCTACCAGAACTACAATTGCGCCGTGAACATGTCCGGGCGCACCATCTATACATACATGGGCCCGCTCAAGCCCGGCTGCCGCAACGCCAACTACGCCACCTCGGGCCAGCTCTCGCCCCTGTTCAATGATCCCTTCCTGCGCACCATCGGCCTGGGCACGCGGATCTTCATGGGCGGCTCCATCGGCTACGTCATCGGCGCGGGCACCCAGCACAACGCCAAGCCCGCGCGCAACGAGCGCGGCATCCCGCTCTCGGCCTCGGGCACGCTGATGCTCAAGGGCAACCTCAAGGGCATGGACCCGCGCTACGTGCGCGGCGTGTCGCTCATCGGCTACGGCTGCTCGCTGAACCTGGGCGTGGGCATCCCCATCCCCATCCTGGACGAGGAGATGGCCTGGTTCACCGGCGTGGCCGACGCGGACATCCAGATGCCCGTCAAGGACTACGGCTACGACTATCCCAACGGGATACAGCGCACCATCAGCCACGTGACCTTTGAGGAGCTCAAAAGCGGCAGCATCACGGTCAACGACCGCGTCACGCCCACGGTGCCGGTGACGAGCTACACCATTTCCCTTGAGATCGCCGAGACCCTCAAGAAATGGATCGAGGAGGGCAAGTTCCTGCTCACCGAGCCGCAGTGCGAGATACTGTCCATGTGACGAGACCAGGGAGGCCGCAAGCCTCCCTTTTTTTTGCCGGGTGCCGTCTGGCCAACGGAGAATGCCGCCCTGAAGACCACCCGGCGCTTCCCACGGCCTTGCAACGCCTGGGGAAATGGCTATGGTGGCCCGGCGGGCAGAGATGACAAAAACCGCCCGCTTAAACCTCAACACCCAAGTCACAACCATGCCCGAGATCTTCCGCGCGGCGAGAGTCGCGCCCATGACACCCGGCTGGCCCCTCCTTGAGGACGCCGCCGTCGTGGTCCACGACCAGCTCATCCTGGACGTGGGCCCCTTTGACCACATGCGCCGCACCCATGCCGGGCCGGTGCGCGACCTGGGCGGGCTGACCCTGGCCCCGGCCACCTTCAACAGCCACACCCACCTGGAGATGACGCACCTGCTGGGCCAGACCACCCCGGGCCAGGGCTTCGTGACCTGGGTCAGGAGCCTGCTGGACAACAACGCCTACGGGCTGGACGAGCCGCTGGTGCGCAGCGAGCTGACCCGGCTGGAGAACCGCGGCTGCGCCTTCGTGGCCGACATCAGCACCCGCAACGCCCCGCGCCTGGCCGAGATCCTGGCCTCAAGCGGGCTGTTCTTCACGTCCTTCCAGGAGGCCATCGGCAGCGTGGTGCCGGAACCGCCCGCTGCCCTGCGGCACCAGGTGCGCGACGTGGCCGAAAGCGGGCGCGGCATCTGCGCCGTGGCCGGGCACGCCCTGTACAGCACCAGCGGGGAGCTCATGCGCGCGGCCAAGGCCGTGTCCAGGGCCGCCAACAATGGCCGGGGCCTGCCCTTTTCCCTGCAC
>CAZXZF010000497.1:0-1765 GCA_964645095.1 uncultured Desulfocurvus sp.
CCGGAAAGGACGAGAACTGGTCGGCCACGGCCCACCAGCGGCCCTGTTCGCGCACCAGGAAGAACATGTCCCGGCCTTCCATGGTCATGGTCGCGCTGCCCATGCGGCAACGCAGCTCATAGAAGTACGTGACCACGGCGGCGTCCCCGAACAGGCGCACCCGGTGCCCGCGCTCGATCCAGGACTGGATGTCCGCGCTTCCGGCAAAGTTCGCCCAGCCCTCCACGCAGGCCTCGCGCCCCACGCGCGGCTCGCGGTCCACAGGCGTCACCGCCACCATGTCCTTGTGGAAATACTCGCCCAGGTCCTCGGGGTCGCCCTTGGTCCAGCAGGCGTTCAGGCTGGCGATGAAATCAAGAACATCCAGTTCGGCCTGGGTCATGGGGCTGCCTCCGGGGGTTACTGGTGCGCCAGGGGCGCGGGGGTCGCTGCCGGGTCAGGCCAGCGGCTCCTGCCGCGTCAGACAGTGGATGGTGCCCAGGCCCCAGACCAGGTCCACGGCGTGGATGCCGACGACTGGACGGTCGCAGATTTCCGCGAGGATGCCCAGGGCCAGGCGGTCGCTTGCGTCGTTGAAGGTCGGCACCAGCACGCAGGCGTTGGTGATGAGGAAGTTGGCGTAGCTGGCGGGCAGGCGCAGGCCGTCGAAGAAAAGCGGCGCAGGCATGGGCAGGCGGACGACCTCGGGCCGGGCCCCGTTTTCAAGCCTCGCCGACTCCAGGCGCTCGCGGTTCTCCTCCAGGATGGCCTGGTTCGGGTCGGCCGGGTCCTTTTCCTCGCAGAGCACCATTGTCGTGGCGCTGACAAAGCGGCAGAAGTCGTCCACATGGCCGTGGGTGTCGTCGCCCACGATGCCGCTGGCCAGCCAGATCGTATTCGTGACGCCCAGGCCCTTGGCGAACACGGCCTCGTAGTCAACGCGGGTGAAGCCGGGGTTGCGCACCTGCACGCTGGGGTCCAGGCAGCACTCCTCGGTGGTCAGAAGGGTGCCGCGGCCGTTGACGTCGATGGCCCCGCCCTCCAGCGTCACCAGGCGGCCCTGGTGCAGGACAGGCTCGAGGTCCAGGCCCATGAGCCCGGCAATGGCCTGCGGCACGACCGCGTCCAGCGCAAAGTCCGGGTACTTGCTCCAGGCGTCGAAGCCGAAGCCCGCGATAGCGATTTCGCCATTTTTCTCGACGAAACACGGGCCGCAGTCGCGCATCCAGCCGCGGTCCGTGGGCAGGACGAAGAAGTCCACGCGGTCCAGGTCCACATGGGCTTTTTTAAGCTGGGTGCTGGCGCGGTGCAGGATGGCGGCCGAGCCCACGAGCACGCGCACGCGCTCGCCCCCCCCCTCGGATGGGGCGGCGTTGGCAATTTTACGGATGATCTCGGCAAAGGCCCAGGGCATGGGCTGGAACTTGCCCGGCCAGTCGAAGGGGTTCTGCGGCCAGGTGATCCAGGTGGCGGCGTGGGGCTCCCACTCCGCTGGCAGGCGGACGTCCCTTTGAACGGGGTTCCGGGCCGCGCGCATGGCCCGCCCTACTTTTTGGCTGCGGGCTTCTTGGCCGCGGGCTTTTTCGCCTTGGCCGGGGCCTTGGCCACTGGCTTCTTGACCGGAGCCGCTGCCTTCTTGACCGAAGCCGCCGACTTTTTGGCCTTGGCCTTCTTGGCCAGGCGGTCCTGCAGGCCCTTGATGAGGATGGGCCAGACCACGGTGGCGTCGGAGTGGACCTCGGCGAACTGGCCGCCCTCGGCCGGGGGCACGAACTTGCCCCAGGAG
>CAZXZF010000498.1:0-1757 GCA_964645095.1 uncultured Desulfocurvus sp.
TCTTTTCCTTGGCCAGCTTGAGGTGCTTGATGGCCGTGTCGTAGAGCATGAGCATCATGGCGCTCTGGGTGGGGGTGCTGACCTGGGTGGAAAGATATGCCTTGGCGGCCTTGAGCATGACTTACCCCTCCAACTGGGCGATGGCGCTCGCCAACTGGGTTTGCTGTTGGGTCAACTGCCCGAGCAGGGTGTCCAGCGTCGCGAACTTGTTCTGCAGCGACCTCTTGAGGTTGGCGATGCGCGTGGTCTCGGACTCGATCTTCTTGTCGATGCTGTCGGTGATGTCGCCGTAGTTCTCTTCCAGAATGTGCAGGGGGCCGTCGGTGCTGCTGGTCAACGCCTTGAGCTTCTTGATCAGTTCCCCAGCCTTGCCCTGCTTCAGGCTCACCGTTCCGGTCATGGTGGTATTCAACGAGTGGTTGTCCAGCTGGACGACCAGGCCAGCCTCGTCATAGCCGGACATGCCGGTGATCTTCCAGCCGTCTATGGCCGCGGGGTGGCCGTTGATGGTGGCGCTGGAGATGCCCGCCGCGCTGGTGGTGATGCTTATGGCATAGCTTCCGGGCTGCGTGGTGCCGTTGATTCCCCCGAGGAACGAGAAGTTGGACGAGTCGCTCTCACCCAGATTGTCTGCGGCGAAGAGCTTGGCCACGGCGTCCGGGTTGGCGGCCAGGGCGGTGTCCAGAATCGCCTCGTCCAGCACGAGCAGGCCGTTGGTGACCGAGGACTGGTCCGCGTCCGTCTTGATGCCCAGCTGCGAGAGCGCGGAATAGATGTCGCCCGTGGTGGTGCTGCCGCTCACGGTGTAATGGTTGAAGCCCAGCCCCTTGTCGGCAATGATGTCCTTGAGTTGGCTGGAGATGAGCTGCACGCCGTAGTTGCCGGTCAAGATGGCGCCCTCGGCCGTGCCCGAGGAGGTGTCCACCTTGGACATGGTCTGGATGAGGGAGCGCACCTCGTTGATCTGGGCGATGAAGGTCTTGATGTTCTGCTTGATGGCCGCCGTGTCCGTGGCAACGCCTATCTGCAGGGTGGCGTTGGAGTTGGCCTGCTTCAGGTTCATGGTGATGCCCGGCACCACGTCGGAGACGGTGTTCGAGTCGCGCGAAAGCCAGGTGCCCGCGCCAGTGGGATAGCCGTCGACCTTGATGTGCGAACTCTGGGCCTGCTGGGTGTTGCTGAAGTCCGCGGGCTGGAAGACCAGGCCGCCGCTGTTGGAGATGATCACCTGGTTCGCATCGCCCTGGCCCAGACCATAGACCTGCAGGTGGTACACCGTGCCGTCGAAGATGGTCGTGGCCTTGATCTTTCCGCTCAATAAGGCGTTGTTGTTGATGAAGTTGACAAGGCCCGTGAGGGTTGTGCCAGCGGCGACGTTGGACAGGGTGATGCTGGTTCCGGCGTAGGAAAAGGTGATGTTCGAGTTCGAGGTCATCACGGAGCTGGTGAGCGAGCTCACGCCGGAGGCCGTGGTCAGGATATCGTTCTGGGCCAGCTGGCCGACGACGACCGTGTGGGTGGAGACCTGGGCGGTTGAGTCCGCCGTGGCCGAAAGGGCCGAGGTGTCCGTGCTGGTCACGGCATTGACCATGAACGAATCCATGGTGTCCATGCCCTCAAGGGTGGTCTTGAGCGAGAGCATCTTGGTGTTCAGGCCCTGGAACTGGGTGACCTTGTCGGTCCACTCCTGCTTCCAGCTCGTGAGCTTGGTGATGTGGACGCTCTCGGCCTCCACCAGCCCGTCGATGAGGGCGTTG
>CAZXZF010000499.1:0-1754 GCA_964645095.1 uncultured Desulfocurvus sp.
CCTTGGGCGCGAAGGTGCTGACCTTGCCGGTGACGCGGTCGTCGAAGCGCGCGCCCACGGCCAGCACGAGGTCGGCGTTGTTGATGGCCATGTTGGCGGCGTAGGTGCCGTGCATGCCGAGCATGCCGAGCCAGAGCTTGTCGTTGCCGGGGAAGCAGCCCAGGCCCATGAGGGTGGCCGTCACCGGGATGTGCAGCTTCTGGGCAAGCCAGGTCAACGCCTCATGCCCCTTGCTGGTGATGACACCGCCGCCTGCGTAAATGAGCGGGCGCTCGGAATCACGGATGAGCTGGGCGACCTTCTTGATCTGTCCGGCATGGGGCTTGTAGTTCGGGTTGTAGCTGCGCATCTTGACGTCTTCGGGCCAGATGAACGTGGTCTTGACCTGCATGACGTCCTTGGGCAGGTCCACCAGCACCGGGCCGGGACGGCCGGAACGCGCGACATAGAAGGCCTGGCGGATGACATGCGCCAATTCGCGGACGTCCTTCACCAGATAGTTGTGCTTGGTGCAGGGTCTCGTGATGCCGACGATGTCCACTTCCTGGAAGGCATCGTTGCCGATGAGCGGCGTGGGCACCTGGCCGGTCAGGATGACCACCGGGATGGAGTCCATGTAGGCCGTGGCGATGCCGGTGACGGTGTTGGTGGCGCCGGGCCCGCTGGTCACAAGGCAGCAGCCGACCTTGCCCGAGGCCCGGGCAAAGCCGTCTGCCGCGTGTATGGCCCCCTGTTCGTGCCGCACGAGCACATGCTTCAGGGAGGAATTCGGCAATTCGTTGTAGATGTCGATGACGGCCCCGCCAGGGAAACCGAAGATGACCTCCACTCCTTCACGTTTCAGACATTCGAGAAGAATCTGAGCTCCAGTGAGCTCCATAGGCTTACGCCTCCTGTTGACGATACTTATCGAGCAAGGCTTGCAGCTTCGTCTTTCCGGCAAGCTTCTTCTTCTTCAATTCCTTGATCTCCTGTTCCACGACAGGACTTAGGAACGGCTTGCCTTCCAGCTTGACGATCATCTTTTCGTAATCCTGGTGCTGCTGCCACAGGGCGCGTAGCTCAGAATCCTGGCTCTCATACTTTTCGATGAGGGTGCGTGCAGAATTTTCCATGTTCGACTCCTTATTTTGGAGGTAGTTCGACTGCCTTGAGCCATCACATGAGTTTGGACCAGTCCGGTTCGGTCTCCGCCAGCACCTGCAGGCTCTTGCTGCGGGAGGTCTGGCCCGAGGCCAGGCTTACCTGGCTGCGCCGGAGGCCCAGCAGGTTCGCCATGAAATTCACCAAGGCGCCATTGGCCTTGTTGTCCACCGCCGGGGCCGTGAGCCGCACCTTCAGGCTCTCCTGGAAGAGCCCGGCCAACTCATTGCGCTTGGCCCCGGGCTGCACATGCACCCGGATGCGCCAGTCCCCGCTCCCCGCCTGGCGGATGAACACGGGCGGCCCAGACTCTGTCAAAGATCACTCAGCCTTGCGCAGATACTTGAGCTTGGACTCCAGGGATTCCAGCCGCGACACGGCCGGGTCCTCGGAGTCCATGACCCGCAGATGCGTTTCCAAAAGCCCGCGCAGCTGGATCTCGAACTGGCTGCGCTGGCGCTTCAGGTTCTCGATGTCCTCGTACAACTGGGCCAGACGGTTGTGCCCCTGCTGGACCATGCCCTCGGCCTTGGACCTGGCCTCGTCGAGGATGAGGTGGGCCTCGCGCTGGGCGCCGCCCTTGATGTCGTCGACCATGCGCTGGGTGCTCA
>CAZXZF010000500.1:0-1752 GCA_964645095.1 uncultured Desulfocurvus sp.
ATTGCCGCGCCTGGCAGGACAAGGGCAGGACAAGGGGCTCCGCCCCTTGACCCCGGTCAAGAGGAGAAATGTAGCACCCGGCAGCAACGGCCATTCTTCTACTTCGAGCCTGCCATGAGCCGCTCGCGGCTCTTGAATGCCCTTCAAGGTTCAGCATGGAGCATGCTTTATTGCTTACTGTTTTCGGAGTCGACGCTACGGGGAACAGAACGGTCAGAGCCCCAGCTTACGGGTAGTATACTCTACGGGGTAGCTTCAAAAAGCCGCAACAAGGACCATTGCGTACAACCTGTTTACCGTCAAATTGACAGGCGACAAGTGGAAATAGGATGCGATAGCTTGTGGATGTGCTAAATATGTTCTCGTTGCACTTGTAGCTGCGTGTGCCACGTCTCGAGGTGCTCAACATCCACGTAGACACCCGCAAAGGGCGGTCCAAACAACTTGTGGCACGGGAGTCCGGGCTCGCCCAAGTGGTCGAAGATGGCCAGGGCACCGCAAAAGTCGTCGTGCTCGGTGTACTGGCTGCGTGTAACCAGGGTAGGGACTCCGGCTAGGCGGGCCGCGGATACGCCTAGGCCCGAATCCTCAAGAGCCAGACAGTCCCCAGCGCGAAGCCCAAGAGATTCCAAAGCCAGCAGGTAGATGTCCGGCGCAGGCTTCTTGGAGAGCACCGACTTGCCCGTCAGCACCACGTCCCAGGTCTTGACCACGCCCTTGAGCAGGGTCTCCTGTAGGACGCGCACGTTGCTTAGGCTGGTGGTGGTCACGATGGCCTGGCGCAGGCCGTGCTGTTCGGCCTCGCGCATAAGCCTAGCCACGCCGGGTCGAAGCGTTGCCGCGCCGCTGCCCAGCAACCGGGCGAAAATCGCCGTCTTCTGCTTGTGCAGTTCCATCATGTCGAGGCCTGCGCCACCCTCTTCCGCCGCCCCCCTGGTCTCAATGAAGTGCCGGATGCGTTCCTTGCCTCCGGCCACGGCCAGCAGGCGGCCATAATCTTCCCTATCCCAACGCCAAGCCAGCCCGGCCTGGGCAAAGGCCTGGTTGAAGGCCTGGCGGTGCAGTTCCTCGCTGTCCACCATGGTCCCGTCCACGTCCCAAAGCAGCGCCTGAAGTGTCATGACCCCTTCCGTTTGCCGAAGTGTTGGTGGCGGGAACGCGACAAGCTTGAGGGATGGTCGCGCTCCCGCCAGGGAGGTGAGGGGTCCGTGGGTTAGAGCCCCAGGCGCGCGCGCCAGCCGGGGTAGAACTGGTCGGCGTCATGGGCGAAGGACTCGAAGGCCCGGGCCAGTTCCTTGTGCTCCCGCGCATAGTCCACCAAGTCAACGCCGTTTCGCCAGGCGTCGTGGGCCTGGTGCAGGGAGATGGCCCCGGCGGTGGGGCCGTCCAGGTGCCCGAAGGCGCCGCCGCCCGAGGTCTGGCAGACGTTTGCGTGCCCGAGGTTGTCGAAGAAGCCCGGCAGGCGCAGAGCGTTCATGCCGCCGGAGATCATGGCCGAGGTGGCCTTCATGCCGTGCCACTTCTGGCTGAAGTAGGGGCCCTGGGCCTCCTCGCGCTCCAGCATGTAGGCGATGTTCTTGTCCGCCGGGTCGCCCTCCATCTTGCCGAAGCCCATGGTGCCCGTGTGGATGCCCGAAGCCCCTTGCAGGCGCGACATCTTGCTCAGCACAAAGGCCGTATAGCCGCGCTTGGACTGAGGCGAGGTCACGGCGCCGTGTCCGGCCCGGTGGTAGTGCAGGAACTGGCCGGGGA
>CAZXZF010000501.1:0-1725 GCA_964645095.1 uncultured Desulfocurvus sp.
CGAAGTGCGCCAGGAACACGTGGAAGGTGCCGATGAGCGCGATCCAGAAGCCGCCAGCCAGGGTGGTCAGGTGCCAGATGGGATATTCCATGACCTGCTACCCCCTCCCCGCCGCTTTCGCATAGACTTTGAGCATGTAGGCGATGGCCAGAAGGCCCGCCAAAAGCGCCAGCACGAAGACGAAAAACGGCGAGTTGTCAGCCGTCACCGGCAGGGACGCGGGCGTGAAATACGGGGCCAGGGTGAGGCTGCGCACCTGGGCGCGGGTGGCGGCCATGAGCGTCACGGTGAGGAGGGTCAGCCAGACCGCGGCGCCGGTGAGCCTGCGCGCTCCGGCCAGGAGCGCGGCCAGGCCGGCCAGGGCTCCGGCGGCCAGGAGCCCCGTGGCCAGCGGGTCGCGGCCCATGAAGGCCAGCATGACCGGGCGCGGCAGGGCCATGACGAGCCACGCGCCCACCAGGAACTGGGCCATGGTCAGGCGCGTGAACCACTTGAGCCCGTGCTCCACCCAGTCCAGGCGGCGCTTCTTGCCGCCGAGGAGCGCCACGTACAGCCCGGCCACGGCCGGGGCGGCCAGCAGCATGTGCGCGTAGCGCGCCCACAGGGTCGGATCGGCCACATTCAGGAAGCTGCCGCGGGGGTTCTGGACGTAGACGCCCCAGGCCTCGGGCCGCAGCATCAGCGTCATGTTGCTGGAAAGAAGAAATCCGGTATACAGGAGCATGGCCAGGGAGAACATGAGCGCCAGGCGCGAGAGCCTGGGTGTGGACTCGAATTTGGCGTTGTGGATGTACAGGCAGTAGTAGCCGAGGATCACCGCCAGGATGGCCGAGAGCCACCACCCGGCCATGAGCACCGAGCTGGTGTACAAGAACTGGCCGTAGAGCACCTGCACGAACAAGAGCGGGGCCACGCCGAAGTTGATCTGCAAGGCCAGGGTGGTGGGCAGCCGGTGCCCAAGCTCGCGCGCCAGGTCCTGCTGGCGGCCCGTGAAACGCCCGGCAAGGGCGATGACCACCGAGCCCACCGTGAGGTTCATGAACAAAACGTGCAGAACAAAGGTAAGCAGCAACAGCGCCTCGAACCAGCCCCAGGGGGAGGGGATGGCCTCGGCCGCCGGGATGAGCCGGGCGAAGTCCATGCGCATTCTCCTTGACGGATTTCTAATCCACGGCAATACACGCGGAAGCGGACGCTGGCAACGAATACGTACCCTGTCAGCCCCTGGCACAGCAGTTTCCAACCCCTGACAAGGACAGCGCATGGACACCGTACTCCTGCTCGACGTGGGCAACACCAACGTGAAGATCGGCCTGGCCCAGCCCGGACGCGGGCTGGTGAGCACCTATGCGCTGCCCACCGCGCCCGCAGGAAACGTCGGCACCGCCGACGACTGGGGCCTGAAGCTCCTGGAAATCTGCCGCGCCCAGGGCATGGACCCCGGCGAGATCATCGACATCGTGGCCTGCTCCGTGGTGCCGCCCATGAACCCCGTACTCACCCGCGCGGCGGCGCGCTTCTTCGGCCAGCCCGGCCAGAAGCTGCGCTTCGTGCCGGACGACATCGCGCTCGCCATCGAGAACCGCTACGCACGGCCCCAGGAGGTCGGCGCGGACCGCCTGGTGACGGCTTACGCCGCGCGCGCCGCCTGCCCTGCCCACACCCTCATCGTGGTGGACTTCGGCACGGCCACCACCTTTGACTGCGTGCAGGGGGGCGCCTACC
>CAZXZF010000502.1:0-1724 GCA_964645095.1 uncultured Desulfocurvus sp.
TTGGGACTTGCGCCGGGCAGGGTGGCCGTGACCTGGATGACGGGGAAGTCCACCGCCGGCAGGTAGCTCACGGGCAGGTTCGTGTAGCTGGCGACGCCGAAGAAGAGCAGGCCCAGCATGACCAGCGTGGTCATCACCGGGCGGGTGATGAAGAGCTTGGTGTTCATTTGGTGCGGCTCTCGGTTTCGTTGCCGGTCCTGGCCGCCGGGGCGGGCTCAGCCGCGGGCTTCTTGTCTGCCTGCGGGCCTGATTCCTTGCCGGGCTTCTTGTTCTTGTCTTCGGCTTCGAACACGGGCGCGCCGGGGAACAGGCGCAGGTGTCCTTCGGTGACCACGACCTCGCCGCCGCTTAAGCCCTTGTCGATGATTATGGACTCATGCACGCGCACGCTCGCGCTGACGGGCTGCATCTGCGCATGGCCGTCCTTGACCACGAACACGTAAGTGCCCTCGGGGCCGTTCTGCACGGCGTTGGCCGGCACCAGCACGGCGTCCTTGATGGTCTTGAGCACCAGGCCGACGGTGACGAACTGGCCGGGCCAGAGGCGTCCCTCGGGGTTCTCGAAGCGGGCCTTGAGGCGGATGGCTCCGGTGCCGGGCTCCACCTGGTTGTCCATGAAGGTGAGCTGGCCGACCTCGGGGTGGGCCTCCATGCCCGGCGGAGCGGCCTCCACCACGAGGGTTCCCTGGGTGTACTGCCTGCGCAGCTCCGCCAGGTAGCGCTCCGGCAGGGAGAAGCTCACGTCAAGGGGCGTGGTGGTGTTGACCACGGCCAGGAGGTCGTCCTTGTCCTTGATGAAGCTGCCCTCATTGAACAGGGCCGCGCCGACGCGGCCGTCGATGGGCGAGGTGATGGTGTTGTACGACAGGGTCTGGCGGGCCATGGAGGCTCCGGCGCCGCTGGCGCGCATGGCGCCCCTGGCGCGGGCCGTGGCGGTGTGCTTCTCCTCGTACTGCTCGCGGCTGATGACGCCCTGGTCGGCCAGGGTCTTGTAGCGCTCCAGGTCGCGCACCTGCTGCTCGTAGTCGGCCCTGTCGCGGGAAAAGGTCGCTCCGGCCTGCTGCTCGGCGTACACGTTCACTGCGGGGTCGATGGTGAACAGCACCTGCCCGGCCTTGACCAGGCTGCCCTCCACGAAATGCACCTTCTTGATGTTCGCAGCGAACCTGGACTTGATGTTCACCGACACGGCGGCCTTGATGGTGCCGACGGTTGCGAGCACATACGGCGCGTCCCTGACCTCGGCCTTGGCCGTGACCACAGGCGCGGGCCGCTGGGCTTCCTTTTTGGCCCGGCCACAGCCGGAAACGAGCAGGGTGGCGCCCAGTAATGTCGATATAAACAATAAATGCAGCATATTGCGCATGACGTGGCTCCAGCGGTAGGAAATTGAAACACATGTTTAACATGCGCTCTTGGGCAAGGCAAGCGCCAGGTTCGGATGCGAACTCACCGCACAGCCTCCTTGACCCGGAGTTTGCTGTGAGGCTACAAGCTTCGAGCATATTGCGCCGGGGGTTCCGGCGACACCTGTGCCCCGGCTGATTTTTTGCCGCCGGGCGCTTCTGGAGCAAGCATGGCGTTCATCGAGATCAAGGGGCTGCACAAGTGGTACGGCAGCTTCCATGTTTTAAAAGGCATCACCGAGCAGGTGGAGCAGGGCGAGGTGCTGGTCATCTGCGGCCCCAGCGGCTCGGGCAAGAGCACGCTCATCCGCTGCGTCA
>CAZXZF010000503.1:0-1713 GCA_964645095.1 uncultured Desulfocurvus sp.
CCCAGCAGCAGGCGCAGGCCGAGCACCACGGCCACGCCAATGCCCATGGCCAGGGGCAGGTTGCCGGAGCGCCAGGCCACGGCGGCGGTGGCCAGGGTGGCTGCGGCTTCGGCTGGTCCTGCGGCCAGGGCCGAGGGTGCGATGATGGCGGCCAGGATGGCGCCGGGGATGGCTTTCATGAAGCGTTCCAGCCGACCGCTGACGGACAGCCGGCTCATGACGGCCAGCCCGGCGGCGCGCGAGAGGTAGGTGACGAACGCCATGCCGCCGATGGTGACGATGGAGGCCAACGTCGGGTTCATGGCTGCCTCGTGGTGTTTGCGGGTCCAGCGGCGGGCGCGGGGCCAAGGGCGGCGGCCAGGCCACCGGCCACGGCTCCGGCCAGGATGTACCATTTTCCGGGCAGCAGGCGCGCGCAGGCAAGGGCCGTGGCAGTGGCGGCGATGAGCGGCAGGATGTCCTGCCGGCGCGGCCTCAGGCCCACCAGCAGCGCGGTGAACACGGCGGTAAAGGCGAAGTCCAGGCCGTACTTGGCCGGATCGTCGAGCCCACGCACCAGGATGTGCCCCAGGGCGGTTGAGAGATTCCAGAAGACGTAGACGCAGAGCCCAGCGCCGAGCAGGAACGCGCCGTCGGGCTCGCGGTCGCAACGCTGGTCCTCGATCATGCGGCCCAGGGTCAGGGCCCAGGACTCGTCGGTCATGAAGAAGAGCGAGCCAAAGGCCTGGCCGGGGCTGAGCCGCGTGAGCCAGGGGGCCAGGGCCGCGCCCATGAGCACGTGGCGCAGGTTCACGATGAGGGTGGTCAGGATGAGCGAGGCCACGGGCAGGCCCCCTGGCAGGGCGGTGGGCAGGTCAGTGCTCCAAAGGTCCAGCGCGATGAGCTGGCTGGCCCCGGCAAAGACGAACAGGCTCATGGACTGGGTTTCGACGAGGGAGAGGCCCCGTTGCCGGGCCAGCAGGCCGAAGAGCACGCCGTACACGGCCACGCCCAGGGCCACGGGCAGGCAGGTGCGGAAACCGGCCCGCAGGCCGGGCAGGCTGAAGCGGATCAGGCCAGAACGGATCAGGCCAGAACGGATCAGGCCAGAACGGATCAGGTCGGAACGGATCAGGTCGGAATGGTTGCGCATGTCTCCCTCGCGGACTTCCTCACGTTCGGGGCTGGCCCCGGAGCGTGGAAACGGAGGGGCTGGCCCCAGGGGGCTTACTGGCGGAATTCGATGATCAGGTTTGAGCCCGGGCCCGAACCGGCGGCGTCCTGCGGGGCGACACCCAGGCCCGACGACAGCGCCGTGGCCAGGGATTGCGCCAGGGCGGAGAGCGTCGCGCCCAGGAGCCGCGGCAGGAGCGGCAGCTTCTTTTCCGGGCCTTCGATGATCCCGGCCTTGGGCGAAAGCTTGACCATTTCGCGCAGGGTGTCGCTGGCTGTCTCCAGGCCGCCGAGCTTGTCCACCAGGCCGAGCTCCTGGGCCTGGCGTCCGGTGAAGGCGCGGCCGTCGGCCAGCTTCTCCACGGCCTCCAGCGGCATCTTGCGCGCCTCGGCGATGTCGGCCACGAACTGCTGGTGCAGGTCCGTGATCAGGGCCATGAGGTAGGCGCGCTGCTCCGGGGTCAGCGGGACGGTGGGCGAGCCTGCGGCCTTGAACCTGCCCGTGGCCATGAGGTCGGTCTTGAGCCCCAGCTTGTCCATGAGCCCCTGCAGGTTCACGTA
>CAZXZF010000504.1:0-1703 GCA_964645095.1 uncultured Desulfocurvus sp.
AACACCCTCGCGGGCCGTTCGTTGCGGCGAGGGGTGGTTCTAGGGAAACCAAGGGACAAGGTCAACCTGTTTTTAGCCTTTCCCTGAAAGTAACTTTTTAGCGCATCATTTCAGCAAGATGAAGCACACAGGAAGGCGCCCTATTCCTTGTCGCGGCGCGGCATGGGCGCGAGAATTGGCCGCACATGCTCCATGACCTTCCTGTGGGCCACCTCATACTCCTGTGTGGACAGGGCGACAGCTTCCTCCCGCGTCACCAGATGGATGGCCCCGGTGGGGCACATCTCCACGCAGGCCGGGGCCATGCCCACGCTTCGGCGGCGCTGACAGAGGTCGCACTTGGCCACGGCGTCGTCCAGTCCGGTGCAGAAGATGCCCCCGAAGGGGCAGGCCAGGATGCAGTTCTTGGTCTCGCACCCGGCGCAGAGCACGGGGTTTAAGAGCACCGTGCCGTCCAGGCCCCTTTGCAGCGCCCCGCGCGGGCAGGCCTTGATGCAGGCTGCGGATTCGCAGTGGCGGCAGTACACCGGGGCCATGATGCCGCCCACCGTGCGGGTCATGTTGATGCGCGGGCGCTCGTGCACGAAGCGGCAGGCGGCCTCGCAGGACTCGCAGCCGATGCACCGGGAATAGTCGATGAACAGGATCTTCTCGTCGGCGGACGGGTTCTTCTGGTCGGGTGACATGGCCCCTCCGGCGCGCTAGCGCAGGTCTTCCCGGGTGATGGGCGGTTCTTCGCGGTATTCGAGCTCGCGGTTCATGCTCCTCAGCGTGAGCCAGCGCGACAGGGACTGGGCCGCGCGCAGGCCGCTGTACACGGCCTTGCCGATCTTGCTCGGGCCCGAGAGCGCGTCTCCGGCCACGAACACGCCGTCCATGCGGGTCATCTGCAGCCAGTGGATCTCGTTCTTGCGCACGGACTCCAGCCCCAGGCGCTCGGCAAAGGGCGGCGAGGCCGTCTCGCCGATGGCCCCGACCACGATGTCGGCCGGCAGCACCATCTTGGCGCAGGAGTCGGGCACGGCGCGGCGTCGCCCATCCTCATCCGGCTCGCCCAGGTGGCACTGGATGCATTCGACGCCCGTGACCGCGCCATGCCCGCCCAGGATGCGGATGGGCGTGACCAGCTCCAGCCAGTGCCCGCCCGCCTCCTCGAACTGCTCGACCTCGTGGCTGCCGCAGGGGGCCTCCCGCCGGGTACGGCGGTAGAGCATGCTGACCCGCGCCGCGCCCTGGCCCAGCGCCCCGTGGGCCACGTCGATGGCCGAGAAGCCCGCGCCGATGACCACCACGTTTTTGCCCGCCACCTCGATGCTGGACATGCGGCTCTTGTCGTACTGGGCCGCGCGGATGGGGAACAGGAAGGCCAGGCCGGTGTACACGCCCGGCAGGTCCTCGCCGGGCACGTTCAATTTCCGGGGTTTCCAGGAGCCGGTGCAGAGCATCACCGCGTCGTGCCCGCGCACCAGCTCGTCCAGGTCGATGCAGCGGGTGGAGAACTCGTCGCCGGTGTCATCGACCTGCCTGCGGTCGCAGACCTTGGTGCAGGGATGGAAGGTCACGCCGTAGTGGCTGCTGAGGGTGGCCACGCCCTGGGCGATGCGCTCGGCCGGGATGCGCTCGGCCGGGATGCCGAAGACCATGAGCCCGCCGGGCTTGGGCAGCTTGTCGTAGACGTCCACGCGGTAGCCCAGGCAGGCCAG
>CAZXZF010000505.1:0-1697 GCA_964645095.1 uncultured Desulfocurvus sp.
AGTCGGCAGAAGACGTGCAGCGGATTGAGCAGGTGGCGAAGTGACTCTTTCATGGTGACCTCCTTGAAACATGTGTCGTTTCCGGTAGATCAAGTCCCATGCCAGAGAGGGCGAGGTCGTCAGCCACAGGGAATGTCCAGTGAATCAGCCATGATGCTTGGCGTGGTCAGGCGTAGGCGCAGGCGCAGTTGTGCCACAGGTGTCCCAGATGCGAGACAGCAGCGCGTCCCGCTGGGCCGGATGTGACACAGGTGCGGGGTCTAGCGGTTGAAGAAGTTGAGGTAGGAGAGCAGGTCGTTGAGCTCGTCGGAGGGAAGAGCCGAGCCGATGAGCACGCCGGAGATCCAACCCGCGTTGTGCGGACGGCGGGAAGCGCTGCGGATCAGGCTGCCGATGGCCTTGGGCGTGCGGAGGGTAAGAAGGCGTCGGGACATCTGCAGGGCGTCGCCGATCTCGCGCCAGAGCAGGCCAGGATAGGACACCAAGCCGTCGGCGCTGGTATTGCCCGCGCGGCAGGCCTGCACCAGTACCTCCGCGGCGATGCGCGCCGAGATAAGCGCATTGGCCACTCCCTCGGTGCTGCACGGGGTGGCAAGCCCAGCCGCGTCGCCCACCAGCAGGAAACCCTCGCCGTGGATCTCGCGCAGGGTATTGCCCACGGGCAGGATGCGCACCTGTGTCTTGCCCATCTGTTCGGCAAAGGCGAAGCGTTCCTTCAGTGTGGGCGAGGCCAGGGCCTGGTCCAGCACCTCCTCCAAGTGCGGACGCTTATCTTTCCAGGCCTCCAGCGGCAGGGCCAGGCCCACGTTGGTCTGGCTGGTGCGGGTGGGGTGCAGCCACAGGTAGCCGGGTAGGGCTCGCTCCGGGAAGTGGACCTCCATGTGGCCGCGCAGGCCGATGACCTGACGGTAGTAGGCCTGGGCGGCGATGATCCGGTATTCCGGGTAGCGCGGCATGTGCATGCGTCGGGCGATGAAGGAGTTGGCCCCGTCCGCGCCCACCAGCACGTGCGCAGTGAAGCTCTCCAGACGCCCGCCTCCCCTGTCCACGGTGACGCCGCAGGCTCGGCCGTTCTGTACGATGATGTCCGTGGCCCGGCACCAGTCCATGACCGTGACGTTCTCCATCTCCCGGGCGGCCTGGAAAAGCATCTCGTCAAAGAGCACGCGACGGCAGATCATGCCTGTGGCGCGGGCCTGGCTGTCGATCTTGAGCACAGGCACAGTGACTGAGGCCCCGTCGGGGGCATAAAAGCTGATTTCCCGGACAGGGACGTGATCCAGGGCTAGCAGACGGTCCTCCAGCCCCAGGTCGCGAATGCTGGCGATGACGGCCGAGGACAGAGAGTCACTGCAGACCTTGTCCCGGGGGAAAGGCCGGGCGTCGATGAGCAGTATCCTGCTCCCCGTGCGTCCAGCGTAGAGCGCTGTGCCGCTTCCCGCCGGTCCGGCGCCGATGATGATTGCGTCAAAGTCGGGCATTGGTCTCCGCCGGACAGGGTCCAAATGGAACGTGTGGGCACTGCAAGGGCCCAAGCAGGCAATCACTCCCCTACTGTATTCTGGGCGTGTTCGTCCAGAAGTGAAGGCACTGACCTCATGCAAGCCACATGCCTTCTGCCGGTGAGGTGGGCAAGTGGCCTCGGTCACGTCCGTCAAGGTGGTGTAAATTCCGTTGGCCATGAAGGTGGAAATCCT
>CAZXZF010000506.1:0-1696 GCA_964645095.1 uncultured Desulfocurvus sp.
CGAGACCGAGAAGTACGCGCACGTGACCTATTTCCTCAACTGCGGGGTGGAGGAGCCCCTGCCCGGCGAGGAGCGCGTGCTGATTCCCTCCCCGCGCGAGGTCGCCACCTACGACCTCAAGCCCGAGATGAGCGCCCGCGAGGTCACGGCGGCCCTGCTGGCCCGGCGGGACGGGTTCGACCTCTGCGTGTGCAACCTGGCCAACCTGGACATGGTGGGCCATACGGGCATCATCCCGGCGGCCATTGCCGCCTGCGAGACCGTGGACGAATGCGTGGGCAGGATCGTCCCGGCCTTCCTGGCCGCTGGCGGGCAGGTGTTCCTGACGGCGGACCACGGCAACGCCGAGGAGATGCTCGACGCGAGCGGCGGAGCGCAGACGGCCCACAGCACCAATCCCGTGCCCCTCGTGCACATCGACCCAAACGGCGGACGCAGACTCCGGCCCGGCAAGCTGGGCGACATCGCCCCGACCATCCTGGCCTCCTGGGGCCAGGCCAAGCCTGCAAGCATGACCGGCGAAAGCCTGTTCGAGGTGTGACCAATGACCAAGCCGCTGATGCCCGTGCGCCCCATGGGCATGGAGATCGTGTTCCTGTACCCCTGCCCGCACTGCGCCCGCGAGGTCACGCTCATCGCGCCCACGCGCCCGGCCATGGCCCAGTGCGACGCCTGCCGCAAGAGCTTCCCCATCGTCCCGGTGGACGACCGCACCCTGCGCTACGTCAAGATCATGCTCAGTGGCGGCAAGGCCGCCATTGATCCTGACTTTCTGTAGGCCTGACTTCCGGTAGACCAGATTTCCCGTGATTTCCACCCGCACGGCAACCTGAGGACGGGGTTCAGGCAGCAAAAGAGTGCCCGAACCCCGTTTGTTTTGGACGAAATGGGCCTATAGTATTATAGTAGAATTTCATATGGTAGAAAAAGACTAGATTTAGTCTAGAGTCATTTTGGACAGAAAATCGTGCAAAAGCGGTGTTGGAGATTGTCTAGGGTGCCTTTCTGCGGGCCAGGAAGAAGCGCTTCAAAAGCGCGCCGCAGTCCTCGGCCATGACGCCCTGGATGACCCAGGGCCGGTGGTTCAGGAAGGGCAGGGCGCGGGCGTCGAGGTTCGAGACCAGGGCCCCGGCCTTGGGGTCGGCCGCGGCGAAGACGACCCCGGCAACCCGGGCGTGAACGAGGGCGCCCACGCACATGAGGCAGGGCTCCAGGGTCACGACCAGCACGGACCCGGTGAGGCGGTGGTTGCCGAGCTTTTGCCCGGCCTCGCGCAGGCACAGGACCTCGGCGTGGGCCGTGGGGTCGCAGAGGCTGATGTTGGCGTTGCGCGCGCGGGCCAGAACGGTTCCGTCCGCGCTTACGAGCACCGCGCCCACCGGGGCCTCGCCCTCGCGCGCGGCGGCGCAGGCCTCGTCAAAGGCCAGGGACATGAGCGCGCGCCAGGAATGTCCGGGCGGGCATTCAGGAACGGCGTTGGGGTCCATGGCGTCCTAGAGGGCCTTCAGGTAGCGCACCCCGCCCGCGAGCAGGGTCAGGCCCAGGGCCGAGCTTTCGCCACGGGTCCAGGCCGGGTGGTTGCACGGGTGGTTGTAGGCCTCCGGGTGGGGCATGAGGCCCAGGATGCGGCCCGAGGGGTCGGTGAGCCCGGCGATGGCGTTGGCCGAGCCGTTGGGGTTCTCCGGAAACTGCATGG
>CAZXZF010000507.1:0-1685 GCA_964645095.1 uncultured Desulfocurvus sp.
GGACATGCCCGTGTACCTGGACAGCCCGCTGGCCATCCAGGCCACGGAGATCTTCCGCCGGAACCCGAGCTATTTTGACGACACGACAAAAGCCCTGCTCAAGTCCGGCAAGGACCCGCTGTCCCTGCCGAACCTGCGCTTCAGCCAGACCGCCGACGAATCCCGCGCCATCAACAACGAGGCCGGTTCGGCCATCGTCATCTCGGCCAGCGGCATGGCCAACGCCGGGCGCATCCGCCACCACCTGCGCCACAACCTCTGGCGCAAGGGCGCGAGCATCGTCTTCTGCGGCTACCAGGGCGAGGGCACGCCGGGCCGCAAGATCGTGGACGGGGCCAAGAGCATCAGCATCTTTGGCGAGGATATCGCCATCGCGGCCAAGATCTTCACCATCGGCGGGTTCTCCGCCCACGCGGGCCAGGCCGAGATCCTGCAATGGCTCAAGACCTTTGACAGCAAGGGCACCAAGGTCATCCTGATCCACGGCGAGGTGCGCGCACTGGACACGCTGGGCGGGCTCATCAAGCAGCGGCTGGGCCTGGAGGTGCATGTGCCCACCTACCTGGAGGAGCTGACCCTGGAGCCCGGCAAGGTCATGGTGCCCGTGGTCGACGTGGACAAGGCCATCCCGCGCATCGACTGGGACTTCCTGCTCTCCGACTCCCGCACGCTCTATGCCGAGTTCCAGAGGCGCATGGAGTCGGCCAAGGAAAAGCCCTGGGTGGCCCAGACCGAGATCCGCGACCGCTTCCTGGACCTGAACCGCAAGATCGTGGAGCTGATTACCGAGCTGTAGGATGCGTGTCATTGCCGGAACATATGGCGGGCGGGCGATCCGCACCGTGGAGGGGCCGGGCTATCGTCCGGCCACGGCCAAGGTGCGTCAGGCCGTGTTCTCCATGCTCGAGGCGCGCGGCGTGGACTGGTCCACGGCACGGGTGCTCGACCTCTTTGCGGGCAGCGGCAGCCTGGGCATCGAGGCCCTGAGCCGTGGCGCGCCGCTGGCCTGGTTTGTGGAAAAGAACCCGCGCGCGGCGGACTGCCTGCGCGGGTCCCTGCGGGACCTGCACGTGCCCGAGGACTGCTCCCGGGTGTTCCAGGCCGATCTGCTGAAGCTGCTGGCGCGGCCCGCCAAGGAAGCCTTTGACGTCGTGTTCATTGATCCGCCCTACGGCCTGGACCTGCTGCCCCCGGCGCTCCTGAAGGCCGTGCGCGGCGGCTGGATTGCGCCCGGCGCCTTTGTGCTGGCCGAGGTCGAGGCCAAAACCGGCTTCGCGGGCCAGGTCCCGGCCCAACTCATCCCGCAGGCCGACAGGCTCTACGGGCAGACGAGGATACTGCTATGGCAGAACAAGACCCCAGACTCGCCGTATACCCCGGAACCTTCGACCCCCTGACCAGGGGCCACGTGAGCCTCATCAGCCGGGGCCTCAAGGTCTTTGACCGCGTTGTCCTGGCCGTGGCCAAGAGCACGCCCAAGAAGACCTGCTTCACCCTGGCCGAGCGCGTGGACATGGCCCGTGAGGTCTTCCAGGACGAGCCGCGCATCGTCGTCGAGCCCTTTGACGGCCTGCTCATCGACTACGTGCTTGGGCGCGGGGCCGGGGCCATCCTGCGCGGCCTGCGCGCGGTCAGCGACTTCGAGTACGAGTTCCAGATGGCGCTCATGAACCGCAGGCTCTCCC
>CAZXZF010000508.1:0-1669 GCA_964645095.1 uncultured Desulfocurvus sp.
GTTTCGAGAAACTCACATTCTTACTGCCCACGCGAGCGGCTCTCCGTTTCCCACGTGGCCAGTTGAGTCTCCATCTCTGCCAGTTCTGGAGCACCCGGCCGCGCTGATACCCACAGAATCCACCGTGAGCGCCGCCCACCTCCCCAGCCGCCTGATCTCCTTCCTAAGGATTGCCTCCAGTAAGCGCTGGATCAAGTGACCCATCACGACCGAACCTGGGACAGCGCCGCCGCGGAATTCGGGCATGGATTCGCACCGTTGCCCGGGTGAGCTCTCAAGGCGTTCTATCCGGCGTGGGTAGAAACATAGGTCGGCGCGCTGGCATCATTTCAGGGAATCGTGTGCCCCTTTCCTGTCGCGAGGGATTTTCTATAGACATGAAGCCCCCCACGCCCCGGTCGCTGGATGAAGAAATTCATCAGGCCCACCTCGACAGTCGCCATGAGCCCGCGTTGCTGCAGAAACTGCTGACCGTCACGCTCTACGTGCATAGCCCGTTCGGACCGCGTACTGGGCGTTTGAACCTCTGCATGTTTGATCGGCCGGACGGATTGCGGGTCATTCCCGTGTTCACCGACCTGAAAAAAGCAAAGAAGGCCGGTCGTGGCAAGGTGCTGAGCGTTCCGGTCCATGGTCGCGATCTATTTGAGGCCACGCGCGGCGCCACGCTGATGATCAATCCCAACGACGTCTCGTGCACCCTCTATCCGGAGGAGATCGACGGACTGCTGGAGAGTGGTGCCGTTGCGCATGTGGCAGCCTTCACCGTGGGCGAGGACGAGGAGGTGCGGATTGGCGCACCGACCGTGCCGTCGGACGCGTTGGCAGCCTGCTTGGCGCAGACGCTTTCGGGCATGCATGTGGCCGAGCGCGCTTTCCTCGGCGAGGCGCACTGGCGCGGCCGGGAGCCGGCGCTCGCGTGGTTTGTGGCCGTGGTGGCGCCCACGCACCATGGGGAGCGGATCAGTCGCGCCATCGCCACTGCGCTCGACGGCCTTCAACCCCTGGACCGGGCTCTGGATGTCCATGTCCTCGACCCTGGGGCCGCGTTGCCCGGCTGGATCATCGAGCATGACTTGGCGCCAATCTACGATCGCGAGAAGCCTCCCAGCGTGCGCACGAACGAGGGCGGACACGCGTAGCGCTTGTGAGTGAACGCCTCGGTGAACAGGTGACCCACGGCAGTGACATTACCTGGGCCGCCTTGACGGCCCGGGGTCGCTTAGCTAACTCAGGCGCCCGGAGTGTTTTTTTCCTTGACCGCGCGGCGTCGCGTGGGCGGGGCCGCCTTCTTGGCCGGGGGCGTCAGACGCTTCTCGCGTTGCCGTTCGAGCACCTGCGCCCGCGCCTGGGCGGCCGCGGTGTCGCGCTCGGCCTTGTGCTGCGCGACCTGGGCGGCGCGCAGGGCCTGCTCGGCCGTGCGCAGGGCGACCGCGTGATCGCGGGCTTCGGCGGCCAGTTGCGCTTTGACCGCCTTGAGCTCCTGGCGGAGCCGATCGACCTCGGCGTAGGCGCGGTCCTCCGCCTGGCGAAGGTGCGCCTGCAGGGCCTCGCGTTCGGTGGCCGCCGCGGCGCGCTCTGTCTCCGCCTGCTGCACCACGGAGTGGTGGCGGGCGAGTGTGGCGTCCAGGCGCAACGAGAGCGCCTGGATCTCGGCCTGTTGGGATGC
>CAZXZF010000509.1:0-1664 GCA_964645095.1 uncultured Desulfocurvus sp.
GCGCGCCTGGCCGACGGCTCCCGCGTCAACGCCATCATCCCGCCGCTGGCCATCGACGGCCCCTCGCTGTCCATCCGCAAGTTCTCCAAGGACCCCCTTGAGCTGGACGACCTGATCCGCTTCGGCGCGCTGCCGCCGGAGATCGGCGAGGTCCTGATGGGCATCGTGCAGTGCAGCCTGAACGTGCTCATCTCCGGCGGCACGGGCTCGGGCAAGACGACCATGCTGAATGTCCTTTCGCGCTTCATCCCCGAGGAAGAACGCATCGTGACCATCGAGGATGCCGCAGAATTGCAGCTCAAGCAGGCCCACGTGGTGCGCCTGGAGACCAGGCCCATGAACATCGAGGGCCGGGGCGAGGTGACCCAGCGCGAGCTGGTCAAGAACTGCCTGCGCATGCGCCCGGACCGCATCATCATCGGCGAGGTGCGCGGGGCCGAGGCGCTGGACATGCTCCAGGCCATGAACACCGGCCACGACGGGTCGCTGGCCACCATCCACGCCAACACCCCGCGCGATGCGCTGATGCGCCTGGAGACCATGGTCGCCATGGCCGGGCTGAACATCTCCGACGTCTCCCTCAAGCGCTACGTCAGCTCGGCCATCGATGTCATCATCCAGGTCTCGCGCCTCATGGACGGCAGCCGCAAGCTCATCAGCTTCCAGGAGATCACCGGCATGGAGGGCGAGATGATCACCATGCAGGAGATCTTCGCCTTTGAGCAGAGCGGCCTGGACGAGCGCGGCAAGGTCAAGGGACGCTTCGTCTCGCGCGGCATCCGGCCCAAGTTCTCCGAGCGCTTGCTCGCCCGGGGCGTGGCCCTGGACCAGCACCTCTTCGCCCCCCTGAGCGGGACTGTGTAAGGAGGCTGCCATGTCCGGCCTCATCGCCCTGATCCTGGCCCTGGCCACCCTGTTCTTCGCCCTGTTCGTCATGAACACCGTGGGCGCGGCGGCACGCAGGCGCCGCGAGCGCGTGGAGGAGCGGGTCAAGGCCCTGGCCCTGGCCGGGCCGGACGTCTCGGCCCAGGACATCGTGCGCCGCACGGTCTTCAGCGAAGTGCCCTGGTTCCACCGCCTGCTGGCGGACCTGCACTGGACCCGCAGCTTCGAGCGCGTCATCCGCCAGGCCAAGATGGTCGGCACCCCCGGCGTGTACGTGCTCATCTCCGCCGTCATCGGCGTGATGGCCTTCCTCGTGCTGCAGCTGGCCACGGGCTCGTCTCTGGCCGCCCTTGCGGCTGCAGCCGCCCTGGGCCCGCTGCCCGTGGTGCGCGTGTACCGCCGCAAGGCCGCGCGCATGGCCAATCTGCAGCGGCAGCTGCCCGACGCGCTCGACCTCATCGCCCGGGCGCTCAAGGCCGGCAACACCTTTGCCGGGGGCATGCGCATGGTGGCCGACGAGTTCGCCGATCCCATCGGCCCGGAATTCGCCATCACCCTCGATGAGATCAACTTCGGCATGGACACCGAGAAGGCCCTGCACAACATGATGGAGCGCGTGGACTCGCTTGACCTCATGTTCTTCGTGGTCTCGGTGAACATCCAGCGCGAGACCGGCGGCAACCTCTCGGAAATCATCGGCAACACCGCCGCGCTCATCCGCGAACGCTTCAAGATCCACGGCCGCATCCGCATCCTCTCGGCCGAGGGGCGGATCTCGG
>CAZXZF010000510.1:0-1659 GCA_964645095.1 uncultured Desulfocurvus sp.
GCGGCGTCGGGCGGGGCCGGGGTGTACTTGTTGGTGTCGATGAGCGTGGGCAGCACGAAGATGTTCTGCTGGTGCGCTGCCGCGCGCTCGGCCAGGTAGCTGTTCCCGGCGATGACCAGGTCCACGCGACCGCAGGTCTCGGCGAAGCGCCGGGCGATCCTGGCCGATTTCTCGGCGCTGCCGGGCAGGCCGACCTCGGCCGGGTGCAGGGCCCAGAGCGCGTCGTCCACGTCGTAGGCCAGGCGCTCACAGCGCCGCCGGATGAGCGCCAGCTCAAAGGGCGCGAAGAGCTTCTGCTGGATCACGATGACGTGCGCCTGCGGCAGGGTCAGCAGGAACAGCAGGCGCTTGTGGATGGCCTTGGGCGCGCGCCGCCAGTCGACTTTCAGGCCCTGGGCGCGGCCCGCCTCCACAAAGGGCAGCACCCGGAAGCGCACGCTGGGCAGGGTCTCGCCCGAGGGCGTGATGAAGAGGACGTCGAGGACATCGGGCGTGCCGCTCACGGGCGAATCCCCTTCCGGGCCAGCAGGTCGCGCACCATCCGCAGGTACGGCTCCAGGCCGCAGGGCCGGTCGTCGGGCCAGACGAAAGGCGTGCGGTTCGTCCCGGCAGCGGCGTCCTCTGTGGCATCGAAGATGCGCCGGGCCAGGCCCTCGGCATCTGCCGGGTCGGACAAGATGTGGCGCGCGGGCACGAATACGGCGCTGCCGTTGCGGCTGCTCGAAATGGACGGCAGGCCGCAGGCCAGGGCCTCCAGCACGGCGTTGGAGCAGGCGTCATAAAAGGTCGGCAGGGCGAAGACGTCCGCTGCGCCGTAGAAGCCGGGCATGTCCGCGACCTTGCCCGCGAAGCGCACGCGCTCCGCAACGCCGAGTTCCCGCGCCAGCGCAAGCCAGCGCTCCGGCCCGCGCCCCCCGGCCACGGCCAGCCGGAAGTTCGGCGGCAGCAGCGCCAGCGCGCGGATGAGCGTGCCCACACCCTTGAGCGCGAAATTCGTGCCCGCCGTGCAGACCACCACATCGGAATCGCCAAGGCCCAGTGCTGCGCGCAGCTCGGCGCGGCGCTGTGGGGAGAGCGGCTGGAAGCGGCCCAGGTCCGGGCGGTTGTAGACCACGCTGACCCGCGCCGGATCAAGGGCCGGGTGGGCCGTGAGCAGCCAGTCGCGCACCAGGTCGGACACGCAGACGATGTGCTGGTGCCGGCTTTCCGGGGCGTCGAACTGCCGGGCCTCCAGCCAGGAGATGACCGCGGAGGAGGGCGAGATGGCGCGGCGCAGGCGCTTGAACAGCCGTTTCCACTGCTGCCCTGGGCCGTCGCCGTAGGCCGCCTCGGTCAGGCGGTTGAACACGGTCTGCGGGCCGCCGCCCACGCGCAAAATGTCCTGGTTCCAGGTGCGGCCCAGGCCGATGACCACATCAAAGCCCTCGCGCGCCAGGCGCTTCTCCACCGCATGGGCGAACCAGAGGTTCTTGAGCGCGCGGCCCAGGGGCGGACGGCCCAGCACCACCGGGCGCACCCCGGCCGGAGGCTGGCCCTCGGCGCGGCCGCAAAGGAAGTCCACCGCATGGCCCTGGGCGGCCAGCGCCTCGGCCAGACGCCAGCCAAAGCCCTCGGCGCCTCCGTAGAGGCCCAGGCGGGGCATGGTCAGGGCGATTCGGG
>CAZXZF010000511.1:0-1653 GCA_964645095.1 uncultured Desulfocurvus sp.
CGCCTGAGGTCCGCTCATATTGCGCGCTGCTCCTGGCAATCCGCCAAGGCGGTTACGACACGATCCGGCGGCGCGGGTATCGTGTCGCCGGACCCGAACAGTTTGAGGAATTCACTGCCGTCCGCCTGTCGCGGGCAAAGAACCTGAAGCCGGAGCGCCAGGCGCCCCTTCGGGCAGCCATTGAGAAGCTGTGGGCCGAAGTCGTCGAGCTCAAGGCTGATGGCATCGGCTTTCGCGTCATCGCACAATATCTTCATAGACAACGGAGGCTGCCGCAGGTCTCCGAGGCCTATCTGCGCAAGCTCTGGGCAGAACACGGCGGCAATAGCCAACTGCCCCAAACCAACAACACCCCGGAGGGTATGCTCCCATGATCTGGCATCATGACAACATCGTCCTGGAAATTTTGCCCGCGACGGCAATCGTCGAATACCAAGACACAAACAACAACCGCCGAAGCACAGCGGCAAGCAAAGTCAGTGTGCTGTTGCGCTATGGCCGATGGCAATCCGTGGACGACCTTTCAGCCCTCACTTCCAGCAGAGCTGCTTGCCAAGTATTCGGCAAGCAAAGGTTGGGCAAGATCAAGCCTCCGGTCTCAATCGTCGGAGATGATGGGACCTCAATCATCTTTGGGGTCATGCGCTATGACAAAAGCGACGTGTATGCCATGACCTTGACATTATCGGATGGGGCCAGGGAAGAAATGGTGGCCATTCTCAACGAAGTGGAGGTCGTTGCCTTCGGTTTTGCGCTGGGCAAAGCAATCAACGCCCTGCGTGAGCGTCCCAACCTCACCCTGCCGAGCAGAAAATCATGACCCCCGCCAGATAGTTGGAACTCTGCAACGGCGCCGCAGAAAACATCCAGGCAAACCAGGCACTCGAAGAGGTACTATATAAGATCTATCTGGCTAGACTTTAACATCATTTTAAGCGAGATCATGGTCCCTTTCACTTCCAGCAGAAGGAGCCGCCATGATCCACGCTTACGCTCTCGTCACACTCAGCAAGGGCATCGTGCTGCCCGGCCTGTCACGCCGCACAGGAAAGCCCTGCCGCGTCGTCTCAACTCGCCAACTCGTCGTGTCCATCCACCATGAAGAGGTAATGCTTGAGGGCTGCCTGGACCCTCGCGGCCATGGGTTCCGAGCCGCGCTGCGCAACATCAGCACTGTCCAGCGCGGGCTCATTGAGCACGCAGAGTTTATGGGCCCGCGCAGTCACGTTATGCGGCGCGTGCTCGACCTGCCCACGGCGGTGGACTATCGCAGTGGCAGCGAAAGCGCATCCTACTACTCCTTGGGGACAATGGACTCCGTGGAGCTCATCGGCGGATGGGGTGATGCGCTGGGCAACGTGACTGTGCAGATGCTGCCTATCTGCGGGTTTCTCGCCCCCACCGAGGATCCGGTGGTGGCGCCCTGGCGGCAGCTGGGGCACTTGTGGCCCAACGGCCAGTTTGCGCGGCCTTCGGGGGCGGAGGTCGTCTCGTTCGTCAGGCAGGCTGGGGTCGTGTTCGCTGGGGTGATGCCAGCGAGCATTGTTCAAGACACCGAAAAGCGTTTTGCTCAAATATGGGGCGACGTCTGGCGCCCAGGCGCGATTTCGGAAGAAGCCCTGGGCATGGCGGAGAAGATCGCGCAGATCAGCA
>CAZXZF010000512.1:0-1650 GCA_964645095.1 uncultured Desulfocurvus sp.
TGGCGGCAACTACAAAGTGTTTCCCGTCCGCTGCGCGCCAGACGTGGGACAGGGCTAGCAGCTCGGGTGAAAGGGGATAGTCGCGCACCATTGTCCATTGCTCGTGCCAGTGCTCCGTCTTGCCCAGGTGCTCGTCGCCCAGTTGTCGCAAGGCGCGTTCCATGGGATCGAAGACCTCTTTCTTGCTCGCCAGAACGCCATACTCCAGCAGCGCGTGGAAGCACTCCGGCAGGGTTGCACCTTGGCTGGCGACAAAGGTCTGGCCGTCAGCGTGGAGCTGGCGCACGGTCATCTGGTTCAGCGTGAGGGTGCCGGTCTTGTCCGTGCAGAGCACCGTGGCCGCGCCCAGGGTCTCGATGGCGGGCATGCGCCGTGTGAGGACGCGACTGCGGGAAATGCGCCAAGCTCCCAAGGCAAGAAAAATGGTCAGGATGACAGGAAACTCCTCCGGCAGGACAGCCATGGCCATGGCGATGCCGGCAAGCATGCCCTGCACCCAGCTTTGCGCTGTGTTCCCGCGCGAGACGCCATAGGCCACGATGACCACCACGCAGAGGCCCAGGCCGATGGCGGCCAGCTGCTTGACCATGCGGCCCGTCTCGCCTTGAAGCGGTGTTTTCTCCTGCTCGATGGTCTGAAGCGCCTTGCCGATTTTGCCAAGCTCCGTGCGCGCGCCCGTGCCCACCACCTCGGCCAGGCCCTGCCCCCTGGTGATGAGCGAGCCTGAGAAGACGTCAGGCAGGTCATCGCCGCCAGGCTTGCCGGTCTGGCTGGCCGTCTCGGAGCTGGCCTTGCGCACCGGCACGGACTCGCCTGTCAGCAGGGATTCATCGGCATACAGATTGAGCGCCTGGCGCAGGACTGCGTCCGCCGGAACGCGGTCGCCTTCCGAGAGCAGTATAAGGTCACCACGGGCGACCTCGCGACCGGCAATGCGCCGCTGTTGGCCGTCTCGCAGCACCAGGGCGCGTGGGCTGGAAAGGTCACGCAGGGCGTCCAGCGCCCGCTCCGTGCGGCGCTCCTGCACGATGGTGATGCCCATGACCACGAACACGAAGCCCAGAAGCATGAGCGCGTCTGAGAGTTCGCCCATGAGCAGGTATAGGCTGCCGCAGGCTACCAGCAGCAGGAACATGGGCTCGCGCATCACCTCAAGGGCGATGGCGAACACGCTGCGGCTGCTTCCGTGGGGAATCTCGTTGTAGCCTTCTGACACCAAGCGGCGGGTGGCCTCGGCTTCGCTGAGGCCGATATACGGCGCCGGGGCGGGATACTGTTGCGTCATGAGTTGTCCTGCCGTGATGGTGGTTGAGTAGTGGCCCCGGCCACTGGCCGGGGCCACATGGATTACAGGGAGTTAAAAATCGAACAGTTCCCCGAGCATGGACTTTTTCTTGTGAGGGCCATAGCCGTGCTTGTCGCTTTTGTGGCTGTCATGGTGTCCGTCGTGTCCTCCGAATTGGGGGTGGACAGGGGGCTGTTGGTATACCGGCTGCTGCTGAGGCGCGTAAGCTTGCTGAGCAACAGGCTGCGGAGCGGCTGTGGGTGTCAAGGCAGTCGCCCTCTCAATGATCTTGTCGAGCTCGCCCCGGTCGAGCCAGACTCCCCGGCATTTGGGGCAGTAGTCGATCTCAACGCCGCTGCGTTCCG
>CAZXZF010000513.1:0-1645 GCA_964645095.1 uncultured Desulfocurvus sp.
TCAGGGCGTCGGTGTTCACGGGCGGGTGCTCGGCGTGGAGGGCGGCCACGCTGTCCAGGGCCTGGCTGTGGCGCTGCCAGCGCTCGCGCAGTTGCGGCGGGTTGAAGCCCGCCGCGCGGGCCAGGGCCAGGCGCAGATCGCCGGGCAGGGCCTGGCCGTCCGCGGAGGACTGTCTGGAGGCCGTCTGGGCAAGCTCTGCGCGCAGCCGCGCCCATTCCGGGGAGGCCGGGTCGGTGTCGTTGACCAGCACGCTCAAGCGGCGCGCCACGCTCTGGGCGTCCACCATTGGCTGGGGCGGCGGGGCCGGGGCGGCCCCCGCTTCGACCGGGATGGCCGTGGCATTGGCCTGGGCTACAACGGCGGGCGTCGCCTCGGGCTGGGCGGGCTGGAGGAGTTGGAGGAGGCTGCAGCCGGACAGGGCCGGGGCCAGCAGGGTCAGGGCCAGGATAAGGGCGGCGGGCCGGGTGTGGATGCAGGCCGAGATGCGCATGGAAGCCTCCGGTGTTGAGCCGAAGTTCTAGCTTTCCGGGCGGCCAGATGCAAGGGGCAGGCGCAAGGGGCAGGCGCAAGGGGCAGGCGCAGGGGGGAATGAAAAAGGCCGCCTCCGGGGAGACGGCCTGTTTCGGCTCACGCGGGCCAGGGCCTAGAGGATCTGGCTGAGGAAGAGCTTGGTGCGCTCGTGCTCCGGGTTCTGGAAGAAGTGCTCGGGCGTGCCCTCTTCGACGATGCCGCCGTGGTCCATGAAGACCACGCGGTCGGCGACCTCGCGGGCAAAGCCCATCTCGTGGGTCACCACGGCCATGGTCATGCCCTCCTTGGCGAGCGTGACCATGACGTCCAGCACCTCGCCGATCATCTCCGGGTCCAGCGCGCTGGTGGGCTCGTCAAAGAGCATGATCTTGGGCGACATGGCCAGGGCCCGGGCGATGGCCACGCGCTGCTGCTGGCCGCCGGAGAGCTTGGACGGGTAGACGTGGGCCTTCTCCCTGATGCCGACCTTGTCCAGGAGCTTGAGCCCGATCTCGTCGGCCTCGGCCTTGCTCATGCCCTTGAGCTTGATGGGCGCCAGGGTCAGGTTCTCCAGCACCGTCTTGTGCGGGAAGAGGTTGAAGCTCTGGAAGACCATGCCCAGCTCCATGCGCAGGCGGTTGATGTCCGTGGTCGGGGCGTTGATGTCCAGCCCGTCCACGATGATGGTGCCGGAGTCCACGGTCTCGAGCTTGTTGATGGACCGCAGCAGCGTGCTCTTGCCCGAGCCCGAGGGGCCGATGATGACGACCTTCTCGCCCAGGCTCATGGACATGGAGACGTTGTTCAGGGCCTTGAGCGCGCCGAAGGACTTGCTCACGTGGCGGATGTCGACGATGGGGGGAGTGGGTGCGCTAGTGGCGGACATAATGGCTCAGCCTCGCTTCCATGATGCTCACGCCCTTGGACAAGAGCAGCGTGATGACGAGATAGACCAGGGCGACCATGGTGTAGGTCTCGAAATACATGAAGGTTTCGCTTGAGAACTCCCGGCCCCGGCGCAGCAGGTCGCTCACCGCGAGGATGGACACCAGCGAGGTGTCCTTCAACAGCGCGATGAACTCGTTGCCCACCGGGGGCAGGATGGTGCGCCAGGCCTGGGGCAGGATGACCAGGA
>CAZXZF010000514.1:0-1644 GCA_964645095.1 uncultured Desulfocurvus sp.
GGAGGAACCTGAAACAGCCCTTTCGGCTTTGGGAGGCTGGGGATCTTCTAAGCCAACGCAGCTATTTCTCTCACTCCCCCCCTACAAAAGTTTTGGAAGGGGATGGGGGGTGCGGGGGGCAGGGGAAACTTTTTCCAAAAAGTTTCCCCTGCCCCCCGCGCTCGCCTGCTCCTTGCCTTACAACTCCATGACGGCGTCCATGTTGCCGGCGCTTTGGGCGAGGATGTCGTCCTTGCCTTCGAGGTTCTGGCCCACGAGCTTGGTCAGCACGCTCTTGGGGCCGAGCTCGATGAAGCGGCGCGCGCCGCTGGAGTAGAGCGACTGCATGGTCGTGGTCCAGAGCACTGAGGAGGTCATCTGCGCGGTGAGCATGGCCTTCAGGATGCCGGGGTCGCGCTCGGGCTGGCCGGTGACGTTCATGCACACCGGGAACAGGGCGCTCTGCCAGCGCAAGGACTCCAGGATGGTGGCGAAGGCGTTGGCGGGCTCGCTCATGAGCGGGCTGTGGAAGGCCCCGGAAACGGCCAGGGGCACGGCGCGGCCCTTGGCCTCCTTGACCAGCGCGCTCGCCAGGTCAAGGGCGGGCTTTTCGCCGGAGAGCACATACTGGGCCGGGGAATTGTGGTTGGCGATGCGCAGGAATGAGCCGGTCTGCTTCGCAGCTTTATCGACAATGCCCTCCACGACCTCCAGCGGGAGCTTGACCACGGCGGCCATGCCGTGGCCGGACGACCCCGAAGGGGGGCCAGCGCTGGCCATGAGCTTGCCGCGCTCACACACGGCCTTGATCACGTCCTCGACGGACAAAACGCCTGCCGCGGCCAGGGCCGCGAACTCGCCCAGGCTGTGGCCTGCGGTTCCGATGAGCTGCAGGGTGGCGGCCTTGGGCTTGGCGGCCAGCCACAGGCTGACGTTCACAACCGTGAGCGCGGGCTGCAGGGCCTTGGTGTCGCTCATCTCCGGGGCCGGGGTGGCGCCCTCGCCGGACTCGGAGGAGGTCCAATACATCTCGCGCAGCTTGAGGCCCGAGAGCTTCTCGGCGAGTTTCCAGAGGTCCATGGCGGCGCTTTGGGCCTCGGCCACGTCGCGGCCCATGTTCAGCTCCTGGGAGCCCTGGCCGGGGAACAGAAAGGCAATGGGAAGCGCGGTCAAAAGCATCATCGTCTCCTTGCAAATGGGGGTCGTATTTTTGGGGATCAGGACGGAGCCTTGCCGAACAGGCTGCGGCGCAGGTCGTCCAGGGTTTTGCAGGTGCCGGAGTGCAAGAGCGGGCCGTAGCCCAGGCGCGCGGCCTGCTTGAGGCGCGTGTCGTGGTTGGTCACGGGCCGCACGTGGCCGTTTAAGTCCAGCTCGCCCCAGAAGGCCGCGCCCTCGGGCAGCGGCGCGTCGTAGAACGAGGACAGGACCGCCGCGGCCAGGCCCAGGTCCAGGCCGGGATCGCGCAGGGCCAAGCCGCCGCCCTGCTTCACGTAGATGTCGTTTGACCCCAGCGGCAGGCGCAGGCGCTTTTCCAGCACGGCCAGGAGCAGGTGCAGGCGGTTGGCGTCGAAGCCCAGGGCCGCCCGGCGCGGGATGGACAGGAAGCTCTTGGTGGCCAGGGCCTGGATCTCCACGGCAAAGGGCCTGCGCCCGTCCATGGCCACG
>CAZXZF010000515.1:0-1642 GCA_964645095.1 uncultured Desulfocurvus sp.
AGTAGTCCACGCTGGTCTGCACGAACTTGGCCGAGACGTAGAACATGAGCGCCACAGGCACCAGGGACAGGAAGATGAAGGCCAGCACCAGGCGCGAGCGCAGGCGCGAGCCCAAGACATTGCGGCGGCGCTCCAGCACGAGCTTGACCCCGTTTCTGGCGACCACGAAGAGCACCACCAGAAGCAGGATGGAATTCAGGTTGAGCAGGCCCAGGAACAGGTAGGAGGTGACGCCCATGAGCTTGAGCTCGACCCAGGTCAGCACCACGATGAGCAGCACGCCGACCAGGGCGATGACCACCTCGCGCTTGCGCCGCGCGCGTTCTCTCGCGTCCGGGGAAATCAGGCGGATGGGCGTTCCGGGGCTTTGCGCTGGGCTTGGTGCGGGTTCCTGGTCCATGCTCTTCATCCGCCCGGCCCGGCTTTAATACTTGAAGTGCAGCTGGTAGGAGGCCGACGGCGCCACGTCCCAGGACCAGAAGAACAGGGTGCGCCGGAACCAGTTGGGGATGTCCGTCTGGTGCAGGCGGGTGTCCAGGGTCAGGGTGTATTCGCGGTCGCGCTCCAGCATCTGCCAGGAGCCCATGTCCAGGGTCAGCTCGCCCCAGCCCGCGCGCAGCAGCTCATTGAGTCCGGTGTTCTTGAGTTGGCCCTCGCGGCCCGGCAGGAGCAGCGAGTATTCCTTGGTCAGGGCGTCGTACTTGAGGCGGCTGGTGAGCTCGGCTGCGGCCACCTGCGGGCTGCCGAACAGGCCGCTTTTCTTGCTGAGCCTGGCCTTGCAGGTCAGGGCCAGGGTGGCCCCGCTCTGGAGGCTCTCGGTGAGCTCGGCCACGCCGTCCACGGACACGCCGAAGCGGGCCGTGAGGCTGCCGGCCTTGTTGTCCACCACGAGGTTCGAGAGCACCAGGGACTGCGCCGCAGCGGCCGAGGCCCAGAGGACCAGGACTTGGGCGAGGACCAGGGCGAGGACCGTCGTTGCGGCCAGGGTCGGGCGGCGGGTGCGCTGCATGGGCGGCGTTGTCCAGGGTCAGAAGTTGGCGCAGGGGCGGAAGCGTGCAAGCCCGCGCACCGGACAGATTAGCATTCGGCCCTGCAATGCGCAAGACCGGACGCGGCTCCCCGGCCTCTGGTTGTCTGGCCTTCCGGGGGGGCGCCGGCTAGCGTTTCTGGGGCCGCGCCCCGAAGATGGACGTGCCCACCCGGATGATGGTCGCGCCCTCCTCGATGGCGGCCTCGAAATCGCCGGTCATGCCCATGGACAGCTGCGGCAGGGCCACGCCCAGGCTGGCCGAAAGCCCGTCGCGCAGCTCGCGCAGGCGGGCGAAATAGGCCCTGGCCTCTTCGGGCGCGTCGAACATCGGCGGCAGGCACATGAGCCCCTGCAGGTCCAGGCCCAGGCCGTCCTCGCGCAGGGAAAGCACCAGCTCGGCCAGCTCGGCCAGCTCGGCCTCGTCCACCCCGGCCTTCTGCTCCTCGCCCATGTTGACCTCGATGAGCACGCTCTGGAGCACGCCCGCGTCTGCGGCGCGCCGGGCCAGCTCCACGGCCAGCTTCCCGGTGTCCAGGCTGTGCACCAGCACGAAGCGTCCGGCCACCTGCCTGGCCTTCTTGGTCTGCAGGCCGCCCACGAAGTGCCAGAGGA
>CAZXZF010000516.1:0-1635 GCA_964645095.1 uncultured Desulfocurvus sp.
GGGTTCATGCGCGCGTCCGGGGTCAGGCGGCAGGCCTGGGCCTGGGTGGCCTGGGCCCGGCCGATCTCCCGGCCATCGGGCGTGACCGCGGAGTTGTTGGACATGTTCTGGGCCTTGAAGGGCGCCACGTCGAAGCCGTCCTCCAGGAAGATGCGGCACAGGCCCGCGGCCAGCACGCTCTTGCCGGCATTGGAGCAGGTGCCCTGGATCATCACCGCCACAGTCTTTTTGGCCCGTGACGGGGCTGGCGGCTTCACAATGCCGGAGAAACGCCCCAGCGCGTCCACCAGCCGGGCGTTCTCGTCCCTGGTGCGCACGGCGATGCGGAAGTAGCTGTCGTCCAGGCCCTCGAAGTTGGCGCACAGGCGCAGGGCCAGGCCCTCGGAGAGCAGGCGCTCGAACAGGGGCTGGGCGGTCATGCCCACGCGGTCCAGGCGGCAGAGCAGGAAGTTGGCCGCGCCCGGAAACACCCGCAGGCCGGGGATCTCGCGCAGCTCTGTGGTCAGCGCCTCGCGCAGGGAGGCCACCTCGCGCACGGTGCGCTCCTGGTACTCCAGGTCGCGCAGGCAGCGCGCGCCCACGCGCTGGGCCAGGGTGCCGACGTTCCAGGCCGGGAGCCTGCGGCGCAGGCGGGCGGTGACCTCTGGCGCGGCAAAGCACAGGCCCAGGCGCAGGCCCGGCAGGGCGTAGAATTTCGTCAGCGACGACAGCACGATGACGTTGTCCGGCCGCAGGCGCACCAGCCTGCCCTGCCCTCCAGGGGCATCCGGCTCGCGGCCCGTGCCTTCACTTTCAATGCCCGGCACGAAGTCGGCGAAGCTCTCGTCCACCACGAACAGGCTCTCCGGGAAGGCCCGGGCCAGGTCGCGCACGTGGCGCGCCGGGATGACCACGCCCGTGGGGTTGTTCGGGCTGGTGAGCATGACCACGGCCGGGGCGCCGGGGACGGCGAGCATCCCGGCCAGGCGCTCCAGGTCCGGGGCAAAGAGGTCCTGGGCGCGGCAGGCCAGCGTCTCCACGGCAAGTCCGGCCAGGCGGCAGCAGCGGTCCACGTCCACGTAGGCCGGAACCGGGATGATGGCCCGCTTGCAGCCCATGCGCGCGGCCAGGTTGCAGACCGCGGGCAAGAGTTCGGACGCGCCGTTTCCGGCCAGGGCCTGGGTGGGCCAGACCTTGTAGCGCTCGCAGGCGGCCAGGGTCAGATCTGCGGCCTCGGGGTCCGGGTAGTGGACCACGTCGGCCAGGGCGCTGGCGACCTCCTCGGCCAGCCAGGACGGCGGCCCCAGCGGGTTGATGCTGGCGGAAAAATCGACAAGATCGCCAGGCCGGACGCCTGCGCGCTCGGCGAGCTTGTGCACGTTGCCGCCGTGGGCGTAGCGGTCGGCCTCGGTCTGCTGGCGCTGGCCTGCGGAGGGGGCGAGGCCCGGAGTCAGGCCGCCCAGGGTGTTCTGGCGCATGGGCGCTCCTTGGCGAAGAGGGTGGCGAAGGTGTGGGCACTGCCGGAACGATGTAGCCCGGATGGGGCGTGGCGGCAAGGGCAGGCCCGGCGCAGGCGAGGGAGGCGGACGCGAAGGGGGGCGACCTAGCCGAAGGCGGCCACGGACATCTGCTGGGGCGCGCCCTGCTCGCGGCCGC
>CAZXZF010000517.1:0-1628 GCA_964645095.1 uncultured Desulfocurvus sp.
GACATCGGCGACCCTGTGGAGACCGCGCGCATGTATTACGAGCAGGGCGCGGACGAGATCGTGTTCTACGACATCACGGCCTCCTCCGAGGGCCGGGGCATCTTCCTGGACGTGGTCGAACGCGTGGCCAGCCAGATCTTCATCCCCTTTTCCGTGGGCGGCGGCATCAACAGCGTGGCCGACATGCGCGCCGTGCTCGTGGCCGGGGCGGAAAAGGTCTCGGTGAATTCCGGCGCGGTGAAGAATCCGGACATCATCAGCGAGGGCGCGGCGGCCTTTGGCGCGCAGTGCGTGGTGCTGGGCATGGACGTGAAGCGCGTGGAAAAGAGCGCGCAGATCCCCTCGGGCTTCGAGGTGGTCATCCACGGCGGACGCAAGTACACCGGCATGGACGCCATCGAATGGGCCAAGACCGGCGAGGCGCTGGGCGCAGGCGAGATCTGCCTCAACTCCATCGACGCCGACGGCACCAAGGACGGCTACGACCTTGAGCTGACGCGCAAGGTGACCAAGAGCGTGCGCATCCCGGTCATCGCCTCGGGCGGTGCGGGCAATCCCCAGCACATGGCCGAGGCCTTTACCCAGGGCAAGGCCTCGGCGGCGCTCATCGCCTCCATCGTGCACTACGGCGAATACACCATCCGCCAGCTCAAGGAGCACATCGCCGCCCAGGGCGTGCCCATGCGCACCATCTGGTAGTGCGTACCATCTGGCAGGACGTCCAGCCCGCACTCCCCACGGCTGCGCCTATTTCAAGAACAGCGCCGCCCCAACCCGGCACACAGGCCATGACAGATCTCTTGCGCTGCTACTCCGACACCCTCACCGCGTCCGCGCGGGACGGCCTCTTGCGCCGTTTGCCAGATACCGACACCCCGCCGGATTTGCTTGATTTCTCCGGCAACGACTACCTGGGGCTGGCCCGCCGCCCGGAGCTTGTGCAGGCCGCAGCCGAAGCCGGGCGCCGTTTTGGCGCCGGGGCCACGGGCTCGCGCCTGCTCTCGGGCAACACGCCCCTGCACGAGGAATTCGAGGCGCGCATCGCCAGCGACAAGGGCGCCGAAGCCGCGCTGGTGTTCTCTTCCGGCTACCAGGCCAACGCGGCCTCAATCGCGGCCCTGCTGGACAAGAGCGTGCTGGGCGCGGAGCCGCTGGTTTTTTCTGACCGCCTGAACCACGCCAGCATGCACCTGGGCTGCACCCTGGCCGGAGCGCGGCAAATCCGCTACCGGCACCTGGACCTGGGGCACCTGGAGGAGCTGCTGGACAAGCACGCGAACATGGATCGGCCGAAGGCCGTCCTGTCCGAGACCGTGTTCGGCATGGACGGCGACATGGCCGACGTTGCGCAACTCCAAGCCTTGGCCCTGCGCTTCGGCGCGCTTTTGTACCTGGACGAGGCCCATGCCACGGGCGTGTTCGGGCCCAGCGGCTTTGGCCTGGCCGAGACCATCGAGCTGGCCCCGACAACAGTGGTCATGGGCACCCTCAGCAAGGCCCTGGGCGTCAGCGGCGGGTACGTGGCCTGCTCCGGGCTGGTGCGCGACTATCTCATCAACAGGGCCGGGGGCTTCATCTTCTCCACCGCGCCCTCGCCGCTGGTGCTGGGCGCTGCCCTCTGCGCCTGG
>CAZXZF010000518.1:0-1620 GCA_964645095.1 uncultured Desulfocurvus sp.
ACTGAGCGGCTCCATGTAGTCCAGGCGGATGAGCGCGCCGGGATGCGTGGGCTTGCGGGTGCGGGTGCGCATGGTCTGCTCCTTCAGTGATAGTCCAGATAGTCCACCACAAAGGCGTTGCCGTCCTCGAACCGGAAAATGACGCGCCAGTTTCCGGAAACCTTCACGGACCAGAAGCCTTTCCGTTCGCCCTTGAGCGGATGCAGCGCCGAGCCGGGGTAGCCCATGTCCTGGGCGTCTTCAGCCGCGTCCAGCCGGTCCAGGATGCGCCCCAGCCTGTCCGCATGCCGGGCCTGGATGCCGCGGGCGGTCCCGTCGTAGAAAAAATCTTCCAGCCCCTTGTGGGCAAAGCTCTTGATCATGGTATGTAACCACTTTGGTTACGAATGTCAATGGCGGGCCAAGCGCCCCTGGACTCCTGCCCTAGCAGATCCTCGGCAGCTGCTCGCCCTCCAACATCCCCAACAACCGCTTGCCGCCCAGGCCGGTCTGGAGCAGCACCCGGCCCATTTGTCCGGGCTTATCAACGGCCACCACCGTGCCGATGCGCTTGGCATCGACCGCCAGCGGGTTGGCGTGCATGAGCTTCAGCGCCGCGTCGGCCTGGGCTTCGGGCAGGATGCAGATGAACTTGCCCTCGTTGGCCAGGTACAGCGGGTCCAGCCCGAGCAGCGAGCAGCCGCCCTTGACCTCGGGCCTGACCGGGATCGCGTCCTCAATGAGCTCGCAGGTGACGTTCGAGGCGATGGCGATCTCGTTCAGTGTGGTCGCCAAACCGCCGCGCGTGGGGTCGCGCAGCACGTGCACGTCCGGCACGTTTTGCAGCAGCTCCACAATGATGTGGTTCAGGCTGGCGCAGTCGGACTTCACCGGGGTCTCAAAGGACAGGCCCTGGCGCGTGGACAAAATCGCCAGGCCGTGGTCGCCGAGCGTGCCGCTGATGAGGATGGCGTCGCCGGGCCGGGCCAGATCGCCCGCCGGCGCCGGGTCGATGATGACCTCGCCGATGCCCGTGGTGTTGATGAAGATCTTGTCCGCCGCCCCTTTCGGCACCACCTTGGTGTCGCCGGTGACGATCCAGACCCCGGCCTCGCGCGCGGCTGCGCCCATGGACTCCACGATGCGCGTGAGGTCAGCGATGGGCAGGCCCTCCTCCAGGAGGAACCCGCAGGTGAGGTATTTGGGCTGCGCGCCCATCATGGCCACGTCGTTGACCGTGCCGTGCACGGACAGCGCGCCGATGTCGCCGCCGGGGAAGAAGATGGGGTCCACGGTGAAGGTGTCGGTGCTCACCGCGATGCGCCCGCCCACGTTCAGCACCGCGCCGTCGTTCAAACGCCGCAGTTCCGGGTTGTCGAAGTTCTTCAGGAACAGTTCGCCGATGAAGCGCTGGGAGGCCTTGCCGCCGGAGCCGTAGTCGAGGAGTACCTTGTCGCTCATGTGTTCTAGTCCACCTGATATTTGAAGTAGGCCGCGCAGGAGCCCTCGGTGGAGACCATGCACGGCCCCACGGGCTTGGCAGGCGTGCAGGCCTTGCCAAAGAGCGGACAGAGGTTCGGGGCCATTTTGCCCTTGAGCACGTCGCCGCACTTGCAGCCGGGCAGGGGCGGGCATTCGGTG
>CAZXZF010000519.1:0-1618 GCA_964645095.1 uncultured Desulfocurvus sp.
ACGCTGTCGGCGATGCCGACCCGGAAGGGCAGGATTCTCTTGACCGTGTCGTCCCGCAAGGCCTCCAGCAATTCGTCGCCCATGGCGAAGATGTCTTCGGCGTAGCCCAGGATGCGCCGCCCGGCGTCCGTCAGCTCCAGGCCGCGCCCGGCGCGGCGCAGCAGCTCCACGCCCAGGGCCTCCTGGAACTCGCCGAGCTGGCCGCTGATGGTGTGCGGCGTGACGTGCAGCTGCTGGGCCGCGCGGGCAATGCCGCCGGCCTTGGCCACCACCCAGAAGTATTTCAAATGCTTGTAGTTCAAAGAAAGCACAGCCTTCCCCCGTCCCGCGCCGCCGGATCCCGCAGCCCGGCAAACGCATCGTCTTTTTCGATTGTTTATATCGTAACATCCGACTTGTCCAAGGTTTTGAGCAGCGGTAGCATCCCCCCATGCTGGACGAAAAGCCTGGCGCGCGCGGTGCCGGCGCGGACCGTGTCCACAACGACCAGGTCTACACGGGCCTGGCGGCCACAAGGCGACCGCCAGCCAGGGAGATCACGCGATGAAACGCATACTGCTCTTTCTTCTGACCAACCTGGGCATCATGCTGGTGTTGTCGCTCAGCATGCGCCTGCTTGGGCTTGAGCCCTACCTCAACGCCAACGGCCTCAACCTGACGTCGCTGTTGATCTTTACTGCGGTGATGGGCTTTGGCGGCTCGTTTGCTTCATTGGCCCTGTCCAAATGGATGGCCAAGCGGAGCATGGGCGTGGTGGTCATCGAGACACCACTGAACACAACCGAATTCTGGCTGGTGCAAACCGTTCGCAAGTATTCGGAGGAAGCGGGCATCAAGATGCCCGAGGTCGGCATTTACGATGCGCCCGAGGTCAATGCGTTCGCCACCGGCATGAGCAGGAACGATTCGCTTGTCGCCGTCTCCACCGGCTTGCTGCAGCAGATGACGCGCGAGGAGGCAAAGGCCGTGCTGGGGCACGAGGTGGCGCACATCGCCAACGGCGACATGGTGACCCTGGCGCTGATCCAGGGGGTGGTGAACACCTTCGTCATGTTTCTGTCGCGCGTCATCGGCTCGCTGGTGGACAGGATGGTGTTCAAGACCGCGCGCGGCCACGGCCCGGCCTTCTATGTCACCATGATTGCCGCCGAACTGGTGCTGGGGGTGCTGGCGTCCATCATCGTCATGTGGTTCTCGCGCAGGCGGGAGTTTCGCGCCGACATCGGCGGGGTCGGCCTGGCCGGACGTCAGGCCATGATCGCCGCGCTGGAGCGGCTCAAGGCCGGGCACGCAGAGCCCCTGCCCGACAGAATGGCCGCCTTCGGCATTGCAGGCGGCAGGGGCGAGGGCTTCAGGCGCCTGTTCATGACCCACCCGCCGCTGGAAGAGCGCATCGCCGCGCTCAAGGCGGGACAGAAGTAATGCTGGCGGCCCGTGGTTTCTTGTGTAGGCAAACCACCCAACCTGTTTGGGAATGGAGTGATCGGCCAGACCGGTCTGTATGGTATCAAAGGAGAGACGGAATGAAACTCATTGCAATCGCCTTGCTCGCCGTGATGATGGGATTTGGCGCGCTGGTTCAGGATGCCGAGGCCAAACGCATGGGCGGGGGCAGGTC
>CAZXZF010000520.1:0-1616 GCA_964645095.1 uncultured Desulfocurvus sp.
GAAGATGCCGGCCACGCGGAACACCCGCACCTTGGGCGTGAAGCCTACTGCGCTCTGGGTTCCCGTGGGCGAGAGCAGGTTCACCATCTCGCCCACGCCAAGCCCCAGGCGCTTGGCCATCTCCGCGCCGATGATCACCCCGGGCAGGTCGTCCTTGTCCTCCAAATCCTTGACGCTCCCGGAAACCATGTCCCGGGTCAGGCTCAGGACCTGGTCGGAGGTGGCGGGCTCGATGCCGCGCAGGACCACGCCCTTGACGCCGCCCTTGGCCGACAGCATGACCTCGGAGTACACAAAGGGCGTGACGCCGGTGACGCCGGGCACCTGCCGGCAGAGCTCGGCCAGCTCCTTCGGCTGACGGATGCCGCCGGAAAAGGCGCTCACCAGCACGTGGGCGTTGACGCCCAGGATCTTGTCGCGCAGGTCCTTGGTGAACCCGTTCATGACCCCGATGACCACGATGAGCGCGGCCACCCCAAGGGCCACGCCGCACACGGCGAACAGCGAGATGATGGCGATGAAGGACTGTTTGCGGAGCGCGAAGATGTAGCGCAGGGCGATGAACAGCTCGAAGTTCATGCAGGTCCGGTGGCCGGACCGACAGGCCCGGATGAGGTTCCGCCGGAAGTATTCTCCAGCCTGAGCAGCGGGAACAGGATGACCTCGCGGATGGACGGGGAGTCGGTCAAAAGCATGACCAGGCGGTCGATGCCGATGCCCTGCCCGGCCGCCGGGGGCATGCCGTACTCCAGCGCGCGCACGTAGTCCTCGTCCATGAAATGCGCCTCGTCGTCGCCTGCGACCTTCTCCTGCACCTGCTCCTCGAAGCGGCCGCGCTGGTCCACGGGGTCGTTCAGCTCGCTGAAGGCGTTGGCCAGCTCGCGGCCCACCACGAACAGCTCGAAGCGGTCGGTGATCTCCGGGTTCTCCTCGTTGCGGCGCGAGAGCGGAGAGATGTCCGTCGGATAATGATAAATGAAGTGCGGCTGGATGAGCTTGGGCTCCACGAAGATGTCGAAGAGCTTGGCCTGGAGCTTGCCCAGCTTCTCGCCCTTGACGACCTTCTCGCCGCTCCTGCGCACCAGCGCGGCGCAGCGGTCGTAGTCCTTGTAGTCGGCCGGGTCCACGTTGCCGATCTTCTCCAGCGAGTCGTGGAAGCTGATGCGCGTCCACTTGCCCGGCGTCAGGTCGATGTCCTGCTCCTGGTAGCGCACGATGGTGCCGCCGCAGACGTCGCGGGCGACGATGGAGAGCATGTCCTCGGTCAGGTCCATGAGGTCCGTGAAATCGGCATAGGCCCAGTAGAACTCGAGCATGGTGAACTCGGGGTTGTGCCGGGTGCTGATGCCCTCGTTGCGGAAATTGCGGTTGATCTCGTAGACCTTCTCGAACCCGCCCACGAGCAGGCGCTTCAAGTACAGCTCCGGGGCGATGCGCATGTACAGCTTCATGTCCAGCGCGTTGTGGTGGGTCTCAAAGGGCCGGGCCGTGGCGCCGCCGGGGATGGGCTGCATCATGGGCGTCTCGACCTCGAGGAAGCCCTTGGCGTCGAGATAGTTGCGGATGCCGCGCACGATCATGGTGCGCTTGCGGAAGATCTCGCTGGTGCGCGGGGT
>CAZXZF010000521.1:0-1606 GCA_964645095.1 uncultured Desulfocurvus sp.
CTCGACGACGAAATAGTGCCGCAGCCACTGCTCGAACATGAACACCTGGGCGATGTCTGCCACCGCCGAGGCGTATTGGTCGCCTGCCATGAGCTTCTCCTCAAGATAACATTATTCGCGTTGCCGTGGCCCCGCTTATGGCATAATGGGCATCATCCGCCCTTGCGTCAAGTTAAACCGCACGGCCTTTGGCCGCGTCCAGGCGCTTTACAAGGGTCGCGATGTGCGCTAGGAACCGACGCATCAAAGGCGCGCCAGACGCGCATTTCCCAGGAGGAACCATGGGCAAGCACAAGAAGATTGAACGCATGAAGGAAATCGGACGTCGCCGCAAGCGCCGCGAAGAGCGTCTCAAGGAGCGCATCCGCGAAGCCAAGGCCGCGGTCAAGGGCAAATAGGCAAAGCAGGCGGGCGGCTCTCGGGCCGCCGCATCCTTTCAGGGCCCGCGACAAGCGGGCAGACCCCCTCTGGAGGAAGAATCATGCCCATCTACGAGTACAGCTGCCAGGACTGCAAGCAGATCTTCGAGGACTGGCAGAAGGACTACGAGGAGCGGGACATCCCTTGCCCGGTTTGCAACGGCCAGGCCAGCAGGCTCATCTCCAGCACATCCTTTGTGCTCAAGGGCGGCGGCTGGTATGCCAGCGGCTACACCGACAGGCCCGCACCCCCGGAGACCGCCTCTGCGGCCACGGGCGGAAGCTCTCCGGCCCCCACCAAGGCCACGGAGGCCCCCAAGGCGCAGTGCGCCTGTCCGGGCCAGGCCAAGCCTGCGGAGACGAAGCAGGCGGCGCCCACAGCGGTGGCGAGCTAGACCAAAGAAACAAGGCAGCCCCCGGCTGCCTTTTTCATGTGCGCGGCGCTGCCGGAAAAGTGGCTTGCGCATTGCGAAGAGAGCACCATCCCGGTTGTCCGGCCCCCTTGGCCGGCCCGGTTGCCAGGCACGGTTGTTTATTCCGGTTATCCGGCCCGCACCAAGCGGCCCAAGCCTTGGCGCCGCCCGAACCCTGTACCCCCACTGGAAGAGACGCATGATCGAACGATATTCCCGCCCGGAAATGGCCGCCCTGTGGACCATGGAAGCCCGCTTCGGAGCCTGGCTCGAGGTGGAGCTGGCCGTGTGCGAGGCCTGGGCCAAGCTTGGCGTCATCCCCCAGGCCGACCTGGCCGAGATCCGCGCCAAGGCCGCCTTTGACGTGGAGCGCATCCTGGAAGTGGAGGAGAAGACCCGCCACGACGTCATCGCCTTTTTGACCGCCGTGGAGGAGAAGGTCGGACCCTCGGCGCGCTTCATCCACCTGGGCTGCACCAGCTCGGACATCGTGGACACGGCCAATGCGCTCTTGCTTGTGCGCGCGGGGGCGATGATCCTCACGGACATCGACGCGGTGCTCCTGGTGCTGAAGGACATGGCGCTGGCCCACCAGAACCTGCTGTGCATGGGCCGCACCCACGGCATCCACGCCGAGCCCACCAGCTTCGGCCTCAAGATGGCCGGGTTCTATGCCGAGTTCGCCCGGCACAAGGAGCGCTTCACCGCTGCGGTGGAGAACATCCGCGTGGGCAAGATCTCCGGCGCTGTCGGCACCTACGCCCACCTCTCGCC
>CAZXZF010000522.1:0-1564 GCA_964645095.1 uncultured Desulfocurvus sp.
TCATCGAGACCCAGTTCGACCTGGCCGAGGCCAAGGCCGCGGTCATCGCCACGAGGGAAGCGTGCGACCTGCCCGTGGCCGTGAGCATGACCTTTGAGGGCGCGGTGTCCCTCACCGGCACCCCGCCGCTGACCTTCATCGACACCATGCAGAACCTGGGCGTGGACCTCATCGGCACCAACTGCTCGGCCGGGCCGGAGCAGCTGGTGGACCTCGTGCGGGCCATGCTGCCCCGGCTGTCCACCCCGCTCATCGTCCAGCCCAACGCGGGCCTGCCCGAGCTGGACGACCAGGGCAGGACCGTGTTCCGCCTGGGCCCGGACGCCTTTGCCCGCCAGTGCCGCGTTTTCGCCGAGCTGGGCGCGAAGTTCCTGGGCGGCTGCTGCGGGACCACGCCCGCGCACATCACGGCGCTCAGGTCCGTGGTCGGCGACCTGCCCTGGGCGCGCCCCGAACCAACGGACCGGACCCCGCTGGTGCTGACCTGCCGGTCGCTGTCCGTGGGCCTGGGCGCTGGCAACCCCCTGGCCGTCATCGGCGAGCGCATCAACCCCACTGGCAAGAAGGTCCTGGCCGAGGAGCTGGTGCGCGGCGAACACGCCGAGGCCCTGCGCCTGGCCCAGGAACAGATCAGTCACGGCGCGGCCATCCTCGACGTCAACGTCGGCGCGGCCATGGTCGACGAGAAGGCCGTGCTGCCGTCCCTGGCCCTGGCCCTGTCCGCGCGCTTCGAGCTGCCGCTGGCCCTGGACACCTCCGACGCGCAGGCCATGGAGAACGCCCTGTGGACCCAGCCGGGCTCGCCGCTGGTCAACTCCATCAGCGGGGAGCCGGGCCGCATGGAGCTGCTCGGCCCCTTGTGCAAGAAGTTCGGCGCGCCGTTCATCCTGCTGCCCCTTGAGGGCCGCAAGCTGCCCTACACTGCGGCCGAGCGCATCGCGGTCATCGAGCGCCTGCTGAAACAGGCCGACGGCCTGGGCATCCCGCGCCGCCTGATCATGGTCGACGCGCTCGTGCTCACCGTGTCCAGCAAGCCCGAGGCCGCGCGCCACTGCCTGGACACCATCCGCCACTGCCGCGAGGTGCTGGGCCTGGCCACCACCATGGGCCTGTCCAACGTCAGCTTCGGCCTGCCTGCGCGCGAGCTCTTGAATTCAACCTTCCTGGCCATGGGCATGGCCTGCGGCCTGTCCTCGTGCATCGCCAACCCGGCGAGCACCCGCCTGCGCGAGACGCTCTCCTCGGGCGAGGTGCTCCTGGCGCTCGACCCCCAGGCCGGGCGCTTTATTACGGGCTATGCCCAGTGGACGCCGGTTGCCCCGACCTCCGGCGGCTCGGGCGGGCCTGCCGTGGCCAAGGGCCAAGCCACCACGCCCGGCGAGGCGGTCATCAGCGGCGACAAGCTGGCCCTGCTCTCCATGCTCGAGGCGCGCCTGGCCGAGGGCGCAGACCCCTTTGCCCTGGTGGACGGGGAACTCATCCCGGCCATCCTTGAGGTCGGCAACAAGTACGAGCGCAAGGAATACTTCCTGCCGCAGCTCTTGCGCTCGGCCGAGGCCATGCA
>CAZXZF010000523.1:0-1559 GCA_964645095.1 uncultured Desulfocurvus sp.
GCCCTGTCCCACGTCTGGCGCGCAGCGGACGGGAAACACTTTGTAGTTGCCGCCAAGGGCGCGCCAGAGGCCATTGCCGAGCTGTGCCACATGGAGCCGGAGCCCATCGCAGCCATGGTCGCCCAGGTGGCCTGCATGGCTGGGCAAGGGCTGCGCGTGCTCGGCGTGGCGCGGGCCCATTGGCCCCAGGACACTCTGCCGGGTGAGCAGCATGACTTCACCTTCGAGTTCCTCGGCCTCGTAGGCCTGGAGGACCCTATCCGACCCACCGTTCCGGCGACGATCCAGGAGTGCTACACTGCGGGCATCCGGGTGATAATGATCACCGGGGACCACCCGGACACGGCCCGTAGCATCGCCAGGCAGATCGGACTGCGCAACGCGGAGGGCATCATAACCGGGCCGGAGCTGGACGCCATGAGTGACGAGGAGCTCACCCGGCGCATCCCGGACACCGACGTGTTCGCGCGCGTGGTGCCAGAGCAGAAGCTGCGCTTGGTCAACGCCCTCAAGGCCAACGGCGAGATCGTGGCCATGACCGGGGACGGCGTGAACGACGCCCCGGCGCTCAAGGCCGCGCACATCGGCATCGCCATGGGCGGACGCGGCACGGACGTGGCGCGCGAGGCCTCGGCCCTAATCCTGCTGGACGACGACTTCTCCTCCATCGTGCAGGCCATCCGCCTGGGTCGCCGCATCTACGACAACATCAAGAAGGCCGTGGGCTACACCCTGGCCATCCATGTGCCCATCGCCGGGCTGTCCATGATCCCGGTTTTCCTCACCGACTGGCCGCTTTTGCTCTTGCCGGTGCATATCGTCTTTCTTGAACTCATCATCGACCCGGCCTGCTCCCTCATCTTCGAGGCCGAGGGCGCGGAAAAGGACATCATGCTCCGCCCCCCCCGCAAAGCCAATGAGCGGCTCTTCAACGCGCGGGTGCTGATTGTCAGCGTGCTGCAGGGTGGAGCCGTCCTGGCCGTGCTGCTGCTGATGTACTGGGTGGCAGGGGCCCTTGGCCAGCCGCAGGAGGACGCGCGGCGCTCCTTTGTCTTCGTCACCCTGGTGGCGGGTAATCTGGGGCTGATTTTGACCAACCGCTCCTGGGTCCGCAGCATGGCCGCCATGTTCCGGGAACCCAACTCCGCACTGTGGTGGGTGGTGGGCGGCGCGACGGTGATGCTGGGGCTGGTGCTCAATATTCCGGCGCTTCGCAGCCTGCTCCACTTGAGTGCGCTGCGGCCCATGGACCTCGGGCTCTGTGTGCTGGCTGGCGTAGCCAGCATTGGGTGGTTTGAGGGCTTCAAACTCTGGCGCGGGACACGGCAGCATGGGTGAGGACAGTCGCCCACCAGGCACCTGCCATATCCGTGATTTTGAGCAGGAAAGTAGCAATCTCCGCTTTGGAATCCGCTCAAGTGACGTTTACAGCCGCTTGGCAGCCCTTGGCAGGAGACTCTGCTTATTGGCGCAACTGCATATAATCACAACAAATTGGAGAGATGCATCATGAAACAGGGCCTGGGGATTGCTCTCATTTGCATGGCTATGGCGCTGTG
>CAZXZF010000524.1:0-1559 GCA_964645095.1 uncultured Desulfocurvus sp.
CCGCGCGTGATGTAGCCCACGATGGGCTCGCCGGGCAGGGGGTTGCAGCAGCTGGCGAAACGGAAGAGCACGTCGTCCACGCCGGAGAGCTTGATGCCCTCGCCCTTCTTGGCGGGCTTGGCGGGCTCCTCGGGCGGCGCCGCCTCGGCGGCCTTGCGCTCGTCGGCCAGCTTCTCTCCGGGATGCAGCATGGCGTAGAGCTTCTGGAGCACCTTGCGCGGGGTCAGGCGCGCGTAGCCCACCTGGGAGAGCAGTTCGTCCACGCTCTGGCAGGAGAACTCCTCGGCCAGCTTGTGGACATGGCCGTCCTTCAGGGCCTTGGCATAGTTCACCCCGAGCTTGCGGCCCTCTTTTTCGAGCATCTCCTTGGCCAGATTGATGCTGCGGGCGCGCTCCTCGGTGCGGATGTACTGCTTGATGCGCGTCTTGGCGCGCGCGGTCTTGACGAACTTGAGCCAGTCGCGGCTGGGGTTGCGGTGGCTGTCGGTGATGATCTCCACGCGGTCGCCGTTTTTCAGCGCCGTGCCCAGTGGCACCAAACGCCCGTTGACCTTGGCCCCGGCGCAGTGGTCGCCGACAACGGAGTGCACGGCGTAGGCGAAGTCCACGGGGGTCGCGCCCTCGGGCAGCTCCTTGATGTCGCCGCGCGGGGTGAACACGTAGACCTCGTCCTGGAACAGGTCGATGCGAAGTGAGGCCATGAATTCGCGCGGGTCCTGGAGGTCGCGCTGCCAGTCCAGGATCTGCCTGAGCCAGGTGAAGCGCTCGGCGTCGCGGTTGCTGCCCTTCTTGCCCTTCTCCTTGTACTGCCAGTGCGCGGCCACGCCGTACTCGGCCACGCGGTTCATCTCCTCGGTGCGGATCTGGATCTCGATGCGCTCCCCGTCCGGGCCGATGACCGTGGTGTGCACGCTCTGGTACATGTTGGCCTTGGGGATGGAGATGTAGTCCTTGAAGCGCCCGGTGACCGGCTTCCAGATGGAGTGGATGAGGCCCAGCACCGCGTAGCAGTCCTTCAGGCTGCCCACGATGATGCGGAAGGCGATGAGGTCGAAGATCTGGTCCAGGCCCAGGTTCTGCTGGAGCATCTTGTTGTAGATGCTGTAGCGGTGCTTGGTGCGCCCGGCCACGCGGCCCTTGATCTCGTTCTCCTTCAGCATCTCGGTGATGAGGCGCGTGACCTTGTCGATGTACTCCTGGCCGGAGGTGTGGTGGCTGGCCACGCCCTGGTCGATCTGCTCGTACACGTCGGGCTTCAGGTACTTGAGGCAGAGGTCCTCAAGCTCGCGCTTGGTGCGGTGCAGGCCCAGGCGGTTGGCCAGGGGCGCGTAGATGTCAAGGGTCTCCTGGGAGATCAGGCGCTGCTTCACCGAGGGCTGGAAGTCCATGGTGCGCATGTTGTGCAGGCGGTCGGCCAGCTTGACCATGAGCACGCGGATGTCCTCGGCCATGGCCAGGATCATCTTGCGGATGTTCTCGGCCTGGGCCACGGCCTTGGACTCGAACTGCATCTTGCTGATCTTGGTCACGCCGTCGACGATGTCGGCCACTTCCTCGCC
>CAZXZF010000525.1:0-1548 GCA_964645095.1 uncultured Desulfocurvus sp.
TTTTGGCGAACACCGCGCCCGTGGGGTTGTGCGGGCTGGACACGATGATGGCCTTGGTGCGCGGGGTGATGGCCGCGGCCACGGCGTCCACGTCGAGCCCCCAGTCGCTGCGCCGGAGCGGCGCGAAAACCGGCGTGCCCTCGGACAAAAGGATCTGCTCCACGTGCGAGGGGTAGAAGGGCTCGGGCACGATGACCTCGTCGCCAGGGCCGACGAGGGTCAGCATGGCGCAGAGCAGGCCCTCCATGCCGCCCACGGTGATGGCCACCTCGCGCTCCGGATTGGCGGGCAGGTCCTTCTCGGCGCGCAGGAGCTCGGCTGCGGCCGCGCGCAGCGCGGGCAGGCCGGGCTGGAGCGAATACTTGCCCGCTGCCGGGTCCTCGCGCAGGGCGCGGCACACCGCGTCCACCACGTGCGGCGGGGTCATGAACGAGGGGATGCCCTGGCCCAGCGACACGCAGCCGCCCACACGGGCCGCGATCATGGGCATCTCCTTGGTGGCCGAGATCTTGATCTGGCGCACGCGCCGCGACAGGCGAGACTCCAGGTCCATGCTCATGAGGTTTCCTCCGGCCCGCCTGTATCCCCATCCGGGGGCCCGCCTGTATTCCCATCCGGGGGCCCAGCCGGGGGAAAAATCTTGCCGGGGTTCAATACGTTGTGCGGGTCGAGCAGGGCCTTGATGCCGCGCTGGAGCCTGAGGCTCACGGGCTCGATCTCCAGGGACACAAGCCCACGCTTGACCAGGCCGATGCCGTGCTCGCCGGAGATGGTGCCGCCGAGCGAAAGCGCCAGGCGCACGCAGTCCTCGGCCGCAGCCTCGACAAAGGGCCGCCGGGACTCGTCCGGGGCGGTGAGGTTCAGGTGGATGTTGCCGTCGCCCGCGTGGCCAAAGGCGAAGATGGTGATGCCATGGCGCGCCTCCACCCCGGGCAGGGCGGCGACCATGTCCGCGATGCGGCCGATGGGCACGGCGATGTCCTCCGGGATGTACACGGCGCACGATTCGTGGATGCGCGTGCTGACGCTGCGGCGCACCTTCCAGACCGCTTCGCGGGCTTCATCCCCCTCTTTCGAGCCGGAGGTGGCGGCGGGCAGGATGTTCGTCGCGCCCAACTCGCGGCAGATGGCCTCGATCTCGGCCACCTCGCGCCGCACCTGGTCCGGGTCGCCGTCGGTCTCGATGAGCACCAGCGCGCTGTCTTCGCCCTCAACGGCAAAGGGCAGCAGGTCGCCCACGAGGTGCAGGCAGCGCGCGTCCAGAAATTCCATGGCCGAGGGCAGATGCCCGCGCGTCATGACGGCAATGATGGCGCGCATGGCCGCATTCAGGTCCGCGAACACCGCCGCCACGCAGGCCGCAGCCTTGGGGTGCGGCAGGAGCTTGAGCGTGAGCTCGGTGATGACGCCGAGCGTGCCCTCGCTGCCCACGATGAGCCGCGCCAGGTCGTAGCCCACCACCCCTTTTCGCGTGTTCACCCCGGCGCGGATGGCCTCGCCCGTGGGCAGCACGGCGCGCAGGCCCAGCACGTAGTCGCGCGTGGTGCC
>CAZXZF010000526.1:0-1544 GCA_964645095.1 uncultured Desulfocurvus sp.
AGCCCGTCGAGGATGGTCAGCGGGTGCGGCGGGCAGCCGGGAATGTACAGGTCCACCGGCAACAGCGCCCCTGCCCCGTCGCAGGCCTGGGCATGGCCGAGGTAGGGCCCGCCGGAGATGGCGCAGGCGCCCACGGCGATGACGATCTTGGGCTCCGGCACGGCGGCAAAGGTCTTGTTCAGGGCCAGCAGCATGTTCCGCGTCACCGGGCCGGTGATGAGCAGCCCGTCGGCGTGGCGCGGCGCGGCCACGAACTGGATGCTGAAGCGCCCCAGGTCCCAGCCCACGGTGCCGAGCACGTTCACGTCGGCCTCGCAGGCGTTGCAGCCGCCGGCGCTCACCTGGCGCAGCTTGAGCGAGCGGCCGAACAGGCCAAGGAGCCGGGGCTCCAGGGCCTCGGCCAGGCGGACCTGGGGCAGACCGAGCCCCAGGAACAGGTCCTCGCGGCGGCGCGTCGCCAGCCGGTGCTCCGGGGTGAAGGAAAGGGCCCCGGTCGGGCACAGGGCGGCGCAGTCCCCGCAGAACAGGCAGCGGCCCAGGTCGAGGCGCAGCCCGCCCAGTTGTCCGCCCAGTTGTCCGCCCAGTTGTCCGCCCAGTTGTCCGCCCAGTTGTCCGGCCAGTTGTCCGGCCAGTTGTCCGGCCAGTTGGTCGGCCAGTTGCCCGCCGGGTTCTCCGTCAGCACAGCTGATGGCCTTGGTGGGGCAGGATTCGACGCAGAGGCGGCAACCGTCTGCATACTTGGTCGCGCACTTGCCGACGTCAAGGACCGGGTGGCCGCGCAGGCGGTCCGGCAGCTCGGGCAAGGGGCCGTCCGGGTAGCGCATGGTGCGGTGGCCCTGCTGCAGCCGGGCTTGCAGGATCTTCAGCATCGTGCGTTCCCCCTCCGTGTCCGTCGCCCAGGCCCCGCTCTCATAGGTCAAACCCGCAGTAGGAAAGGTTGAAGCTCTTGTTGCACAGCGGAAAGTCGGAAATCTGCTGGCCGCGCAGGGCATAGGCCAGGCCGCTCCAGTTGCGGAACGAGGCGTCCACGATCTTGTAGCGGCTGAACCGGCCCTGCTCGTCGGTGAGGGCCACATGGCAGACCTCGCCGCGCCAGCCCTCGTTCAGGGTCACGACAAAGCCCTCCGGCGCCAGGGGGCCGTGCGGCACCTGCCGCACCCCGGCAGGCATGGCCCGCAGCTGCTCCCGGACGAAGCGCAGGGAATGGAGGATCTCCATCCAGCGCGTGTACGCGCGGGCGAAAACATCACCCGTGCCGACCACGGCCATGGGGAGATGGACGAAGCGGAACAGGCCGCAGGGCTGGTCCTGCCGGATGTCCCGCTGCAGCCCCGAGGCGCGCGCCGCCGGGCCGACCATGCCCAGGTCGATGGCGGCCTGCCGGGGCAGCGGCCCGGTGCCCTCGAAGCGGGCCATGACCGAGGGCGTGTCCCAGAGCAGGTTGATGGCCACGTGGGCGTCCTTCTCGGCCAGGTCGAGCTGGTGCAGGAGCGCGTCGATGCGCGCGGTGTCGACGTCGAAGCCCACCCCGCCGGGCCGGATCA
>CAZXZF010000527.1:0-1536 GCA_964645095.1 uncultured Desulfocurvus sp.
GGCGCGATGGACGGCGGGAACTTGATGCCCTCGGCGTCGTGGTTCTGCTCGATGGCCGAGGCCACGATGCGCGACACGCCGATGCCGTAGCAGCCCATGACCATGACCTGCTCCTTGCCGTTCTCGTCCAGGAACACGGCGTTCATGGCCTGGGAGTACTTGAGGCCCAGCTTGAACACGTGGCCCACCTCGATGCCGCGCCGGAAGCCGATGGCCCCGCCGCAGCGCGGGCAGTGATCGCCCGCAGTGATGTTGCGCAGGTCGGTGTAGGCGTCCACCGTGCAGTCGCGCCGCAGGTCCACGCTACGCAGGTGCGCGTCGGCCTTGTTGGCGCCCACCACCCAGCCGCAGTCGAAGTCCAGCTCGCGGTCGGCGATGATTTTCAGGCCCGGCACGTTCAGGCCCACGGGTCCGGCAAAACCGACAGGCGCGCCGGTCCAGGCCACCACCTGCTCCGGGGTGGCCAGGCGCACGTCCTGGGCGCCCAGGTGGTTCTTGAGCTTGACCTCGTTCAGGTCGCGGTCGCCGCGCACCAGGCCCGCCACAGGCTGGCCGTCCACGTCGAAGAGCAGCGTCTTGACGAGGGTGTCGGCCTCGATCTCCAGAAACTCGCAGACCTCCTCCACCGTGTGCTTGCCTGGGGTGGGGATCATGACGGCCGGGCCGCAGTCGCCGCCGCAGTTGCACTTGTCCACGGGCGAGATGACCTCGGCCTTCTCCATGTTGGCGGCGTATTCGCAGGCCTGGCACACGGCGATGGTGTCCTCGCCGGTATCGGCCAGGACCATGAACTCGTGGCTGAAATTGCCGCCGATGGAGCCGGAATCGGCCTCCACGGGCCGGAACTCCAGGCCCAGGCGGCGGAAGATGGCCTTGTAGGCGTCGTACATGGCGCGGTAGCTGGCGTCGGCCCCGGCCTCGTCGCGGTCAAAGGAGTAGGCGTCCTTCATGACGAACTCGCGGCCGCGCATGAGCCCGAAGCGCGGGCGGATCTCGTCGCGGAACTTGGTCTGGATCTGGTAGAGGTTCAGCGGCAGCTGGCGGTAGGAGCGCACCTCGCCGCGGATCAGGTCGGTGACGACCTCCTCGTGCGTGGGTCCGAGGCAGTAGTCGCGGTCGTGACGGTCGCGGAAACGCTGCAGCTCCTTGCCGTAGAAGTCCCAGCGCCCGGTCTCGCGCCAGAGGTCGCCGGGCTGGACCATGGGCATGAGGATCTCCTGCGCGCCCGCGCGGTCCATCTCCTCGCGGCAGATGTTGGCCACCTTGTTCAGCGTTTTCAGGCCCAGCGGCAGATAGGTGTAGATGCCTGCGGTGAGCTTGCGGATGAACCCGGCGCGCAGCAGCAGGCGGTGGCTGACAACCTCGGCCTCGGCCGGGACTTCCTTCAAGGTGGGGACATAGGTGCGGGACAGACGCATGTGTGATTCTCCATCTGGTTCGAATTACTGGCGGATCATCCGGCCAGGGGCGCTGCCCCTGGACCCCGCCGGGGGGAATGATTCCCCCCTGGAACCACCAGCTATTTCTAAAGAATCA
>CAZXZF010000528.1:0-1535 GCA_964645095.1 uncultured Desulfocurvus sp.
GTGATCTCCACCAGTTCGTCCTCGCGGATGAAGTGGATGGCGCGCTCAAGGGTCATGGGCTTCACCGGGGTCAGGGTGCAGGCCTCGTCCTTGCCCGAGGCGCGCATGTTCGAGAGCTTCTTTTCCTTGGAGGGGTTGACGTTGATGTCGACCTCGCGGGTGTGCTCGCCCACGATCATGCCCTCGTACAGGGGGTCGCCGGCGGTGACGAACATCTGGCCGCGCGGCTCCAGGTTGAAGATGCCGTAGGTTACGCCCACGCCGGAGCGGTCGGCCACGATGGAGCCGGTGAAGCGGGTGGGGAAGTCGCCCCGGTACTCGCCGTAGCCCTCCAGGTAGGAGTTCATGATGCCGGTGCCCTTGGTGTCGGTCAGGAACTCGTCGCGGTAGCCGATGAGCCCGCGCGAGGGCACGCTGAACTCGATGCGCACGCGGCCCTTGCCGTTGTTCACCAGGTTGACCATGCGGCCCTTGCGGATGGACAGCTTCTCGGTGACGATGCCCATGAAGGTCTCGTCGCAGTCCACGTACACGCGCTCGATGGGCTCGGTGACCTTGCCGCCGTCCTTCTTGTAGATGACCTCGGGCCGGCCCACGGTGAGCTCGAAGCCCTCGCGGCGCATGGTCTCGATGATGATGGCCATCTGGAACTCGCCACGGCCCTTGACGATGAAGCTGTCGCGGTCGTCGCTCTCCTCGATGCGGATGGCCACGTTCTGCAGGGCTTCCTTCATCAGGCGCTCGCGGATCTTGTTGCTCTGCACCAGCTTGCCCTCGCGGCCAGCCAGCGGCGAGGTGTTGATGCCGAAGCGCATGCTGACGGTGGGCTCGTCCACGGTGATGCGCGGGAGCGCCACGGGGCTCTCCTTGGTGCAGATGGTGTCGCCGATGTGCACGTCGTCGATGCCCGCGAGCACGGCGATGTCGCCCGCCTTGACCTCGTCCACGGCGGCCAGCTGCACGCCGTCGTAGACCTGCAGCTTGCTGACCTTGAGGGTCTTGGGCGCGCCGTCTTCGCCGATGCAGACCATGGAGTCGCTGGACTTGACCACGCCGTTGACGACCTTGCCGATGGCCAGGCGTCCCAGGTAGTCGGAGTAGCCCAGGTCGCAGACGATCATCTGGAAGGGGGCCTCGGGGTCGAAGGCCGGGGCCGGGATGTTCTCCAGGATGCAGTCGAACACGGGGTGCAGGTTCTCGCCGCGGCCTTCGAGCGTGGTCTGGGCGATGCCGTCGCGGCCGATGGCGTAGAGCACGGGGAATTCGAGCTGGTGCTCGTCGGCGCCGAGGTCGATGAACAGGTCGTAGACCTCGTTCAAGACTTCCTCGGGGCGGGCGTCGCCGCGGTCGATCTTGTTCACGATGACGATGACCGGCAGGCCGCCGTCCAGCGCCTTTTTCAGCACGAAGCGGGTCTGGGGCAGCGGCCCTTCGCTGGCGTCGACCAGCAGGATGGCGCCGCCGGCCATGGCCAGGGAGCGCTCCACCTCGCCGCCGAAGTCGGCGTGGCCCGGGGTGTCGATGATGTTGATCTT
>CAZXZF010000529.1:0-1533 GCA_964645095.1 uncultured Desulfocurvus sp.
GGGCTTGCTTCATTGCACCCCGAGCCGGGTGCTGCTCAAGCTGATTCAACAGTCATTTTGCAAGAACCACACTGCGGTTGCAAGTTAATATTGCTCTTTGGACGTGCTGCCCCGCCGGAAGCGGGTCATGCTCCGGCTGGCTCGGGCCGGGTACGCCAGCCTGGCCGCGCTCGCGGCGGACATGGGCGTGGAGCCCGCGCCATTTGCTGCGCCTCGTCGATCTGGCCGGGGTGAGGGCTTGGGCTTGCACCTTCCAGGTATGCGCCAACGAAAAAGGCTCCGGTTCGCCGGAGCCTTTCTGCTTGCGCCAGGGGACAGGCGCTACCTGGCCTTGATGACGCCGCAGGCCACGCGCCCCCCGGAATTGCCCGTGGGCTGGGTGGTGAAGTCGTCCGGCCTGGCGTGGATGACGATGCCCCGGCCCAGGATGTTTCCAGGGCCATTGTTCAGGGTGATTCCGTCCATGAGCGCCTCGAAGCGCGCCTGGCCATTGGCTCCGGCCACGACCATGGGCAGGTCGCCTGCATGGTGTTCGGCCCTGGACAGGTCGCCGTGGCGTTTGCCAAGGGGGTTGAAGTGTCCGCCTGCGCTGGTGCCGTCCGGGGCGCTGCAATCGCCTTTTTCGTGGATGTGGAAACCGTGCGCTCCGGGCGTCAGGCCAGTGAACCGGCCGCTGATCAGCACCATGCCGCCCTGCTGGACAAAGGTCATGGTGCCGGAAGCCGTGCTGCCTTTGGTGGGCTGGAGCAGGGCCTCGGCGCCGGGGGCCTTGAAGGCGCAGGCCGAGAGGGGGAGCAGCGAGAGCACGAGGAGAATGGGTCGGCGCATGGTTCCTCCCATGGTTCCTTCGGGGCGGGGGGCGAGGCTCCGGTGATGATCGTCCCTGTGGGCAAAATCGTCAAGGCCCGCCGGGGCAATGAAAAAGGCCGCCCAAGGGACGGCCTGAAAATGGTGGGCAATGCGGGGCTCGAACCCACGACCTTTGGCTTCGGAGGCCAACGCTCTATCCACCTGAGCTAATTGCCCGAGAGGGTGAATGGCTACAGTGTCGGCCCGCGGCTGTCAAGGCGAAAGCTGCCTGGGCTACAGCCCCATGCTGGCCAGCAGGTCATCCACCGAGCCCTGGGTGCTGTCCAGTTGCGGGCCCTGGAGTTCGCTGAGCTTGTTCTTGGCCTGGGCCTGCAGGTGGCTGAAGTCGGCCTTGGAGTCCGGGGCCTCGGCGCGCGCCTTGATCATGAGTCCGGTGGTCATGTACACATCAAGGACAATTTTTTCAATCTTCTTGATTGTTTCGATGATGATCTTGATGCGCTGGCCGGTGAGGTCCTGGAAGCTCAGGGTGGTCATGATGGACATGAGGTCCTGGCCCAGCGCGGCGTTGATGTCGCTGAGCTTCTCGCGGTCGGCCTTGGACACGCCGCCTGTTTCAAAGGACTTGACGATGCCAGCCAGGGTGTCGGACATGGTCTGCAGGTTCTCGATGGTGTCGATGATCTTGACCGTGGCCGTCTCCGTGGTCTGGAGGATGGCGTC
>CAZXZF010000530.1:0-1528 GCA_964645095.1 uncultured Desulfocurvus sp.
GTACACCCTGGGGCTGGCCTCGGGCTATGTCTGGGCCTGGCTCTCGGCCCGGCGCGTGTTCTCGCTGGACCCCAAGGAGATCATGGCGCTCATCGTGCTGGGCCTCTACGCCTACCTCTTCCACCAGCGCCTGGTCATGGGCTGGCGGGGCCGCAAGCCTGCGGTCATGGCCATCTGCGTGTTCCTGCTCACCGTGCTCTCCATGCTCGGCATCAACTTCCTGGTGCCCACAACCTTCCACGGTTTTAAACCATAGCGGCCGTAATGGATAAAATGATCTTCCTTGTCGGACTCAACCACCGCTGCGCCGGTGTGGACGTGCGTGAAAAATTCGCCCTGACCAGCGTCGCGGACTTCGAGAAGAGCCTGCTGGCCGCCTGCCCCCTGCGCGAGGTCATGGCCCTGTCCACCTGCAATCGCGTGGAGATCCTTGTTGTGGCCGACAGCGACCGCTGCGCCGACAGCGACCTGGCCGAGGCCGTTTTGCGCCACTGGGCCGAGATCTGCGCAGGCCCGCTGGATGTCCTGCGCGAGCACACCTACCGCCATACCGGCCTGGACGCCGTAACGCACCTGTTCTGCGTGGCCGCCAGCCTGGACTCCATGGTCATGGGCGAGCCGCAGATCCTGGGCCAGCTCAAGACCAGCTACCGCAAGGCCGTGGAGACCGGCACGGCAAGGGTCATCATCAACCGCCTGCTGCACAAGTCCTTTTCCGTGGCCAAGCGCGTGCGCACCGAGACGGCCATCGCTTCGAGCGCCGTGTCCATCAGCTACGCCGCCGTGGAGCTGGCCAAGAAGATCTTCGGCGAACTGGCGGGCAAGACCGCCATGCTCGTCGGCGCTGGCGAGATGGCCGAGCTGGCCGCCACGCATCTGCTGGCCTCGGGCATCGAGAAGCTCTACATCACCAACCGCACCTTTTCCCGGGCCCAGGAACTGGCCAAGACCATGCACGGCGAGGCCGTCTTCTTCGAGGGCATGGTGGAAAAGCTGCGCGACGTGGACATCGTCATCAGCTCCACCGGCTCGCCCACGGCCATCATCCGCGCCAAGGACATCCGCGAGGTTTTGAAAAAACGCCGCAACCGCGCCATGTTCTTCATCGACATAGCCGTGCCGCGCGACATCGACCCGGACGTCAACGCCCTGGACAACGTGTACCTCTACGACATCGACGACCTGAAGGAGGTCGTGGAGGAGAACATGAGCGCCCGCCAGGGCGAGGCGGTCAAGGCGCGCGCAATCGTGGCCGTGGAGACCCAGGCCTTTGCCACCTGGCTCAAGTCCCTGGCCCTGCAGCCCACCATCACCGACCTGCTGGGCCGGGCCGAGGACGTGGCCGGGCGCGAACTGGCCAAGACCTTGAAGCGCCTGGGCGAGGTCGACGACGAAACCCGCTTGGCCCTGGAAGTCCTCGTTTCCTCGGTGAGCCGCAAGCTTTTGCACGAGCCCATCTGCTTCCTCAAGCGCCGCACGCGCGAGGAAGGCACGGCCGAGCGCTTCATCGACATGACCCGGCGCATCT
>CAZXZF010000531.1:0-1527 GCA_964645095.1 uncultured Desulfocurvus sp.
GCCAAAGGGCCTGAGGCCCTTTGGAATCCCCAGTACGCCGAAAGGGCTGTTTCAGGAGGAACCTGAAGCAGCCCTTTCGGCTTGTGTGGGTCAGGGGAGATTCAGGGGGAATGGCGCGAGGTTGTTTTGGGAGGCCGCAACGCAACGCGACATCACGGCGCGACACTCCTAAATGGTCCGAAGCGGGTGGGTCAAACGTTAGCCTGCACCAAAAGACTCCGCCCTCATGCCGGCACTCCTCCCCCGGAAGGGGGGCCAACCGCGAGCGGGTTTTCGAGCGTCTCCGCTCGAAAAACCGCTCGCATTGCCAGGGCCCAGCCAAACCAAGGCCTTTGCCCTTGCCGCCCCGGCCCAGGCCCGCTGGGGGTTCCAAGGGGCCTCAGGCCCCTGGGCCGCCGGAGGCAAAGCCCCAGGCCGCCGGAGGCTTTCCGGCTACTTCGCCCGGCTCCACAGCGCCAGCATGAGCAGGCGCCAGAGCATGTTCTTGCGGTTGGCGCCGCTGGCGTGTTCGCGGGCGATGTCCTTGGCCGCGTCCAGGTCGATGTGCTCGGCCAGGGCCGGGTCGGCGGAGGAGAGCGCGTCCATGACGAAGCCGTGCATGGGCCCGGCCATCCACTCGCGGATGGGCAAATCAAAGCCCTGCTTGCGGCGGTAGAGGATGCTCTTCGGCAGCACGCGTTCGGCCATCTTCTTCAGCAGGTACTTGGTCTCCCCGCCGCGCACCTTGAGCCCCACGGGCAGGCTGGCGAAGAGCTCGATGAGCTTGTGGTCCAAGAGCGGCGAGCGCACCTCCAGGCTGGCGGCCATGCTGGCGATGTCCATCTTCACCAGCAGGTCGTCCGGCAGGCAGGTGGCGTTGTCGATGTACAGCATGCGCTCCACCGGGTTGGCGGCGTGCTCGAAGGAGCGCGAGAGCCAGGGCAGGAACCAGTCGGCGTAGACCCCGGCCAGGCGTGTGCGCGCCTCCGGGGTGTACAGCCGGGCCTTGAGCGGCCACTGGCGCGGCTCGGTGCGCAACAGCGGCCTGGTCTCCGGCCAGACGTTGGCGGCCAGGAACTCGCGCCGGGCGCGGATGGCGTGGCTGCGGCCAGCCGCGAGGCAGCGCAGGTTTGCGTCCTTGGGGGGCGTCAGCGGCAGCAGGGCGTGGATGGCCGAGGCCACCCGCGCGTGGCGGTACGTGGGGTAGCCCAGGGCCAGCTCGTCGCCGCCGTCGCCGCCCAGGGCCACGGTGATGTGCCGCCGCGCCATGCGCGAGAGGAAGAGCGAGGGCAGGGCCGCGTCGTCGGCATAGGGTTCGCCGTAGCGCAGGGCCACCTCGGGCAGGGCCTCCAGGGTGGCGGGCGGCATGATCTCAAAGGTCAGGTTCAGGCCCAGGTGCCGGGCCACAACCTTTGCGTGGGGCAGCTCGTTGTATTTCGCTTCATCGAAGCCGATGCTGAAGGCCTGGGCCTGGCCCGGGCAGAGGTCCGCCAGCACGGCGGCCACCAGGCTCGAATCCACCCCGCCGGAGAGCAGCAGGCCCAGCGG
>CAZXZF010000532.1:0-1524 GCA_964645095.1 uncultured Desulfocurvus sp.
ACGATGCGGTTGACCACCACCAGCGAGCCGATGACCCCGCAGATGACGCTGGCCAAGAGCCCGGCCAGAAGCGCGTTGCGGAAGAACTCGAAGCCCAGGGCCTCCATCATGGCGCGCCCCCCTGGCCCGCATTCCCAGGGCGGTGCGCGCCGCCGCAGCAGTCCGGGTGGTCGTGGTCCAGCAGCACGCGGTGCGGCACCGGCCCATGCGCCACCAGCTCCACCGGGCAGGCGGCGCGCAGGTCCACGCCCGCAGCCTCGGCAAAGATCTCCGGGGTCAGCCTGCTCTCGGCGTGGTGGTGCAGGCTTGTGTTCACGCAGGCGATGGAGGTCACGCAGCCGTCCACGGTGCTCATGTCGTGGCTGACCATGACGATGGTCATGTCGCGGTTCAGCTCGGCCAACAGGGCCATGAGCTCGTGGCGGCTCTTGCCGTCCACGCTGGCCGTGGGCTCGTCCAGCAGCAAAAGCTCCGGCCCGGAGACGATGGCCCGGGCGATGAACACGCGCTGGCGCTGCCCGCCGGACAGGTCCGAGAGCCTGCGCCCGGCCTGGTCGGCCAAACCCACGCGCGACAGGGCCAGCCGGGCGGCCTCGCGCTCGGCGCGGCGCGCGGCCGGGTTCAGCCAGCCGGCCAGGCCCGAACCCAGGCCCGAAAAGCCGGGGCGCACCAGCCCCAGGGTCACGGCCCCGAGCACGGTGATGGGAAAACTGGCGGACACGGCGGTGAACTGCGGCAGATAGCCGATGCGCCCGCCCGCCTGGCCGGGGTCCTGGCCCAGCACGCAAAGCGCGCCGCCGCCGGGGCGCACCAGCCCGAGCAGGAGGCGCAGCAGGGTGGACTTGCCGCCGCCGTTGGGGCCGAGCACGGCCAAAAACTCGCCCGCAGGCAGGGTCAGGTTGACCCCGTCCAGGGCGCGAACGCCGTTGTAGGCGAACCAGAGGTTTTTTATTTCTATGGCCGGGTGCTGCACGTCGGTTGGTCTCCCAAGAATGGCGCGGGGCGCATCCCTGAACTCATAGCCCCAGGAACGGGGCCAAGGCAACGGGTTTTGCGCGCCCCGGACAGCGGCACCGGGCGATGACAACGGGCGGCTTCTTACAATGGCGTTGCCCAATGCACTTGCGGGGGGGGCGCTTGCGGGGGATGCGTTCGCAGGGGATGGCCGCCGGGGGACGGTTGCCCGCGCGGGCGGAGTCGGGTATCTGTGCGCCCGAAGGCGCTTGCCGCCAAACATTCAGCGCAGGGGTCGGGCATGGAACTGAACGGGGTGGAGTACATCGGACTGGCCGCAGGCGCGCTGACCACCGCGGCCTACCTGCCGCAGGTCTACAAGACCTGGCGCACCAGGAACGTGGGCGACATCTCGCGCACCATGTACACGTCCATGACGCTGGGCATCTTCCTGTGGCTGGTCTACGGCCTGTTCCTGGGGGCCCCGGCGGTCATCGCCGCCAACTCCGTGAGCCTGGCCCTGGTGGGCGGCATGCTGCGCATGAAGATCAAATACAGCCGGGAAACACC
>CAZXZF010000533.1:0-1523 GCA_964645095.1 uncultured Desulfocurvus sp.
CCTGAAAAGGTCTTGCTCAGGGTGCCCATCCAGAAATCGGCGCAGCTACGCGGCAGGCCGAAGTGCTCGGCGATGCCCTTGCCCGTGGCCCCCATGACGCCCAGGGAGTGGGCCTCGTCCACCAGCATGAAGGTCTTGTAGCGCTCGCGGATTTCCGCAAAGCGCGGCAGATCCGGGAAGTCCCCGTCCATGCTGTAGAGTCCCTCGATGGCTATGAGCACGCGCTCGAAGCTGGGTCTGAGCGAGCGCAGCATCTCGTCCAGGGCGCGCCAGTCGTTGTGGGGGAAGCTCAGGCGCTTTGCGCCGGAGAGCAGGGCCCCCTGCAGCAGGCTGTTGTGCGCCAGGGAGTCGTGCACTATGAGGTCGCGCTTGCCGAACAGGTGGCCGATGACCGTGACGTTGGTGGCGTGTCCGCTGACCATGGCCACGCAGTCATCGGTGTCCATGAAGCGGGCCAGGGCCTGCTCCAACTCGCCGTGCAGGGGGCGCTCCCCCGAGACCATGCGGCTGGCGGAGGCCGAGGTCCCGTAACGCTCAACGGCCTCCTTGGCCGCGGCGATCACCTCGGGGTGGCCGTTCAGGTTCAGGTAGTTGTAGTTGGAGAAGTTGAGGTATTCCTTGCCGCCGATGCGCGTGGTGGCCGCAGGCACGCCCTCGTGCACGTGGAAGAAGGGGTCCGGGGTGCCGAGGGTCTTGCCGGCGCGGACCATGGTCAGGAATTCCTGCACGCCGGGGAACTGCGCCAGATCGGAAAAACGCGCCGGAACAGGCAGCACGGAGGGCCGGACGTCGGAGAGGTTCAACTCCTCGTCGTCGGCCTCGCTCTTGGCGGCCGCGGCCATCTTGCGCCGGGCCATCTGGAGCTTCAGGACGTCGGAAAGTCCGAACAGGGATTTTTTCATCGACATCCTATGCCTCCTCAGCGCCTTCCGAGGCCTTGCCCAGAGCGATGCGCTCGTCCTCTGGCAGATGCCGCGCGGCCACGTCCTGCAGGATGTCCGCCTGTTCGGCCTCCGCAGGCTCGGTGATCGCCAGTGCGATGCGCTGGGCAAGAGCGTGCAGGCTGCTGCCCGCCGAGAGGGAGAAGTTGGGAATGCTCACACCGAAGCGGTCCTCGATGGACAGGCCGAGTTCCACGGCCATGAGCGAGTCCATGCCGAGCTCCGCCAGGTTCTTCTGCGGGGGCAACTGGTCCACTGGGATGCGCGTGATGGTGCTCACCGCCTGGGACAGCTGCGTGATGATCTCGGCCAGGGACTCGTGCGGGGGCAGCTCCAGCAGGCGCTTGCGCACCGCCTCGTCGGCCAGCGCCGCGCGGCCGGCGCAGGTCCGAGGCCTCGGCCTCGTCCGGCTTGCCGCCGCCCAGCAGCAGGTGCGCCACGCGCGGCGCGGCCATGCCCGGCAGCACACGTCGCAGGGAACCCCAGTCAGGGTCGAACACCGCGGCCACGGCGGCGTCTCCGGTGAGCATGCGCTCCATGGCGTCCAGCGCCTCGCCCGCCGAGAGGGTGCGCCCCAGCCTG
>CAZXZF010000534.1:0-1516 GCA_964645095.1 uncultured Desulfocurvus sp.
AGCATGTGGGCCCGTTCACCTTCAACGGCGTGCGCTTCGCCCTGGGCGCGCTGGCGCTCCAGCCGCTCATCTGGCGCATGCAGCGCACCCGCCAGCGCGAGGGCAGGAGTTCGGACCTGCACCAGGGCCTGGCTTCGGCGCGGCTCATCCGCTTTGGCCTTTTGGCCGGGTGCGTGCTCTTTGCGGGCGCGGCCCTGCAGCAGGTGGGCATCGTCTACACCACGGCGGGCAAGGCCGGGTTCATCACCGGACTGTACGTGGTCATGGTGCCGCTGTTCGGCTTGCTGCTGCGGCAGCGGGCCGGGGCAGGCACGTGGCTCGGGGCCGTGCTGGCTGCGGCGGGCCTGTACCTGCTTTCGGTGAACGAGGACTTCAGCATCGCCTACGGGGACGTGCTGGAGCTCATCGGCGCGGTGTTCTGGGCCGGGCATGTGCTGCTCATCGGGCGGCTCTCGCCGGGCATGGACGCAACCGACGCGGTGAAGCTGGCCTCGGCGCAGTTCGCGGTGTGCTCGCTATTAAGCCTGGGCGTGGCCGTGGCCACGGAGCCCATCTTCCTGGCGGGCATCGCCAAGGCTGCGGTGCCCATCCTCTATGGCGGGCTCATGAGCGTGGGCGTGGCCTACACGCTGCAGGTGGTGGCCCAGCGCGACGCCGATCCGGCGCACGCGGCCATCATCCTGAGCCTGGAGGCGGTGTTCGCGGCCGTGGCCGGGTACTTCGTGCTGGGCGAGGTGCTGGCCGTGCGCGCGCTCATCGGCTGCGCGCTGATGCTCGGCGGCATGCTGCTCTCGCAGCTCAGGCCGTAAGGCCCCCGGCCGCCGCCTCAGTACAGCCCGGCGTTCTCCGGCCCGTCGATGCGTGCGCAGGTCTCGTCCATGTAGCGCACCATGTCCAGGTAGACCTTCTCGACTGCGGCCTTGACCTTGTGCCAGCCGTCGTCCGGGGTGGCCTCGGCGGCCTTGAGCTGGTCGCGCAGCTCGTCGCGGCGGGCCTTGAGGAAATAGTACGTCTTTTCGAGCTCCATCCTGGCCTTTTCACTCTTGGGCCTGGGCCGTCCCGCAAGCTTTTCCATCTTCTCGTCGAACTCCTTGAGCCGTATTTCCATCTCGCTCATGAACTGCTGCTTGACCATGGCCCATCCTCCGGCGGTTGCGGGGTTTTCGCGGGGTCGAATCCAGAATGCGGATGCTTTCACCATACGGCAATTCTGCGCCTGTGTCCACGCATCCGCAAAAAATGGTGGATGGTTTGGGCTGGAGCAGGAGGTCAGACCTTGACGAAGGGGGGCGGAATGCTTTCTATTCCCGGCAGCACACCAGCGGAGGAACACCCTACGATGAGCACCATGTTCGGCGCGCGCGCGCCCTTTTACAAGCTGCAAGGCTGCGGCAACGACTTCGTGGCCCTGGACAACCGCGTGTTGCGCCTGCCGGAAGCCCTCATGGCCGAGTGGGCGCAGAAGATCTGCCCGCGCGCCTTTGGCGTGGGCGCGGACGGCCTGTTCTTCCTGGAT
>CAZXZF010000535.1:0-1511 GCA_964645095.1 uncultured Desulfocurvus sp.
GCGGTGAGCAGGATGCCGTAGACCACGGCGCGCGTGGTGCCGCCTGCGGCGGAAAAATATCCGTTGGCCCGCGGGCCTATGAAGCGGACCAGCACGTGGCGCAGCTCGTCAACAATGCGCGGGCCGTTGCGGTAGAAAAAGAAAACAATCACCAGCGTCAGCACCAGCTTGACCAGGTTTCGCCCCACTCCCCCGGCCAGCCCCGCCGCAACTCCGGCATGCGCGCCGAGCCAGGCCTGAAAGGTCTCGGCCATCCCTTGGGGGTCGGACAAAAGCAGGGACCGCTGCTCTTCCAGCCATTCGCCCAGCCAGGGGGTGGCGCGCAACGCTTCCGGCAGTTCCGGCGGGGCGTGCAGGAGGGCGAGCACGGCAGGATAGATGCGGCCCAGCTCCTGCTGTCCAAGCCAGAGCAGCCACAGCAGGGGCGCGCAAAGCGTCAGTGTGACTAAGGCGGTGGCCAGGCTGGCGGCCAGGGTCTCGCGCCCGCCGCAGTGTTTCCGCAGCCAGGCCGTCATGGGCCAGGAGGCGTAGGCCAGCACCCCGGCCCAGGCCAGCGGAGCCAGGAAGGGCGCCAGGATCAGCGAGACCAGCAGGCCCAGGCTGGCCAAGGCCAGGAAGGGCGCCAGACGGCGACTGAAGGGAGAAACGCTTGTCATATGAGCCGCCCCATGAGGTTTTGTCGGTGAACTCGGCCTCGCGGGGCGGCCCACAGACGCTAAGCCTGTTGAATACCGGCAATGCGCCAAGTCTGGCCAGAGCCCAGCCCACTGGTCATGTGCCAGGCCTCGCTGAACGCTTCGGGCGCGGCACCCGCCTCCTCGCGGATCTGACCGGAGAAGCGCACGCTCGCCAGCATCCGGTCGGCCTCGACGCTGACATCAAGCAGCTCGGCGTTCAGGTGCAGAACGTCCGTCTGCTGGGCCTGGCGGTTGCGCTCCTGGTACTGCATCTGGACCTCTGCCGCCAGTTCCGGGCTGCAGAACAGACGGATGTCCTCCATGTCGCCGCGGTCGTTGGCGGCCTGCAGGCGGATGAAGTTGAGCTTGGACTGGCGCAGGAAGCCCTCCACGTCAAAGTCCGCCGGGACATTGGCCGCAGGGGCGGTTCCAGGCGCCGCCGCGCCCATGCCGCCAAAGGTGTTGGGCGGGAAGCCCCCCTGCTGCGGCTGATGCTGCATGTCGCCCACAGGCCCGGCATACTGCATGGCCGGCTGCATCCCGCTGGCTGGCTGCCGCCTGCGCATCAGCCAGCGCACCGCGAACACCACGCCCACAACCACCAGCAGGATGAGCATCATGTTGCCCATGCCCGCGCCCATGCCGAAGTGCGAGAACAGCGCGGCGATGCCAAGACCGGCGGCGATGCCTGCCAGCGGCCCCATCCAGCGGCTCATGCCGGACTGCGGCGCGGCTGCCCCCTGCGCGGCCGTTTGGGCTGGCCCGGCGGCGGGCTTGGAGGAGATGCCCTGGCGGTTCATGACGCCGGAGTCCCGGCTGAAGCCCGTGGACCTG
>CAZXZF010000536.1:0-1501 GCA_964645095.1 uncultured Desulfocurvus sp.
CCAAGTACAAGTACGTGCCCGACGACGTGGCCGCCCTGACCTGGGACGCCACCCGCCTGGTGCTCCAGGCCATCCAGGAAGCCGGCAAGATCGAGAAGGACATCAAGGCCGAGCGCAAGATCGTGCGCGACGCTTTGGCCAACATCAAGCAGTTCGCCGGCATCACCGGCACCATGAAGTTCTCCGGCACCGGCGACCCCAGCAAGTGCGCCGTGGTCGTGCAGATCAGCCCCGAGGGCAAGTTCGAGTTCAAGGAATCCGTCTGCCCCCAGTAGCCGGATAGGCATCATGCGCGGCGGGGACCCTGGCGGTCCCCGCCCGCCTTGTTTTTCAGCGGACCAGAACCGTGCGGCCCGCCCGGCCCCCTAGAGGCTGGTCCGGCGTCCCGGAAGCGTCCGATTTTACAGCCCCCAAGGCAAGGTGTCCCCGGTGGAATTCTTCCAGCATATCTTGAACGCGTTGCAGTTCGGCAGCTTCTACGCCCTCATCGCCCTGGGCTACACCCTGGTCTACGGCGTGCTGCGCCTGATCAACTTCGCCCACGGCGACATCTTCATGGTCGGCGCGTACATCGCCTATTTCGTGGCCGTGCTGCTCCTCGGGGGCGAAGGCATGTCCGGGCTGAATCTCTCGCCCGGGCTCGTGCTGGCCATCACCGTGCCCGCCACCATGATCCTGACCTCGCTGGTGGGCGTGGCCCTGGAGCGCACCATGTACCGGCCGCTGCGGCGCAAGGGCGCGGACAGGCTCTACGTGGTCATCACCGCGCTCATGGCCGGGCTGATGCTCGAAAACGGCAACCTGGCCCTGCTCGGCGCCAGCCGCAAGAGCTTCCCCGAGCTGCTGCAGAAGGTCATCTGGACCTTTGGCAGCGTGTCCGTGACCAACCTCAAGGTCATCGTCATCGTGGCCGCGCTCCTGGTCTTCGTGCTCCTGGAGTTCATCGTCAGCAAGACCAAGATCGGCATGGCCATGCGCGGCATCAGCTACGACAAGTTCGCCATCCCGCTCATGGGCATCCCGCTGGACACCATCATCGTCTTCACCTTCATTTTGGGCTCGAGCATGGCCGGCCTGGCCGGGATCCTCTTCGCCATGAGCTATCCGATCCTGGAGCCCTACATGGGCGCGCTCATCGGCTGGAAGGCCTTCATCGCCGCAGTGGTCGGCGGCATCGGCGACATCCGCGGCGCCATCGTGGGCGGGTTTCTGCTCGGCTTCATCGAGATCGGCGTGGTGGCCGTGTTCCCCAGCACCCTGCGCGACCTGTTCGCCTTCTCGGTGCTGCTGGGCATCCTCTGGCTCAAGCCCACCGGTCTGTTCGGCGTCGCCAAGACCACGAAGATCTAGCGGCCATAATACGGGAAAGGTTCATGCAGAAACACACCTTCACCATCTCGCTCTTCGCGGGCATCTTTGCGCTCACGGTGCTGGCCCAGCTGGGCGTCATCAACCAGTACCTGCAGTCGGTGATCATGCTCATGGGCGTGAACATCATCCT